>JBHJOO010000534.1:0-12580 GCA_050329675.1 Balneolaceae bacterium | reverse complement strand
TTCTTTTACAGCTTTTTTTTGTTTCTCCCGATGGCGTCTTGCATCACGCTTTCCTTTTTCCTTGTACTCACTTCCTCTTCTTACAGGCATAACGTATTTGATATTTTGAATTCACTTATGAAATTATTTCCAAGCTGCGAAATTTATGAACCGGTTGGTTTAACTCACCTTTCAATTGCCATTACCGGCTTAATATTTCAGTAACCTTTTCAATGGCTTCTTTGGCACATACTTCACAAAACCCTCTCTTGTTTATCAGATTTTGATAGATTTGTTCTCCTTTTTTCTTTTCAGAATCTTCCCTGGCCCTGTCTGTTGAAAGTACAAGATGAAGATTGCTTTTGGCATCTTCCAGTACTTTGTCTTCAATGGCTTTTCGTAACGGGCGATAGCTGTCCGGGCCAAAGTCTTCCCTTGCATTTTTTAATTCAAGGATTTCGCCGCGAAATATATCCGCTTCTTTTTCCGATACCTGCATAAACTTTTCTACCGAGCGCAGAAACTTGTAGTCAGGTTCCAAAACCTCACCGGTTACCGTATCCCGCTTATAATTTCCGGTCGAACTTTTTACGTACTTTCGTTTTAGTTTCCTTGCATACTCTGCCTCGCGGATATATTTTTCAAAAAGATCATTGATCAGGTCACCATATGTTTCCAGATATGCTTTGGAAACTTCTCCCATGATAATATCTTCAAATTTTTCCATTACGCTGGATCCCTCCCCGGAGGTGAGGCTGTCCATAAAAGAATCAATTTCTTCGGCTTCATAACCCAATCGGTGGCGGAAAACACCCCGAAGCGATTTAACTGCATTTAAGTGAGTCAGGCAGCCTTCATCATCATCTAATTTGGCAAGAGCCTGATTTAATGCAGCCAGCACATCCCTTGAAGAAACTCCGAACATTCCTTCTCTTTTTTCAATATCATCAGAAAACTGACCTTCTTTGATTAGCTCCCTTAAATCTACCGGCTGTTGATCTTTATCGGTCAGATCAGCAAGTTCACCGTTATAAGCTTCCAGTTTGGTCATTTTATTCACCCCCATGTCGGAATCTTTTAACCGGGTGAGTACTGCAAAGATGGCTGCCAGCCTGAATACTTCCGGTGCAATGTGAATTTTTCCGAAATCAAATTCAGATTCTTTTTCAATAAGCTTTTTATACACTTTCATTTCATCCTGAATTCTCAGCGGATATGGGAAAGGCACACTATATATCCGGTCATGAAGTGCTTCATGTGCACTGTTTGCTGTAAATTCTTTGTAGCCGGTCAAATTACAGTGGCCTATCACTACCGTATCAACTGAAATATGAGGAAAGCTGCTGCCGTATATTTTAATTTCCTGCTCCTCAGCTACATTAATAAAAACCCATAAAAGCCGCTCATCAATTCCCTTCTTCAGAAACTCTCTTCCTTCTGTTATACCACGGTTTCCATTTTCAAGGGCACCATCAAGCCAGAAAGCATTGGGATGATTTCGTCCGTATTTCGGATTATTTGTAATACCGATGTTCTCATGGCCTACCAGGTCACCCACATCCTGTGTTTTCTCATCAGAAGGTTCAAATGAACCGATACCATCCTGGGTTTGTGTGGAAAAACGGAATTTATCCAGCTCTACTTTCCACCACATTTCCCTTCCACTTTCCTTATCATAATACTCGCCGAATTCTTCTGAAAAAAGACTCATTCTGCAGTGCGGACAAAGTTCACCTTTGATGGGCGGAATACCCAGTTCTATTTCAATCGGTTTATCCACCCCCAATTTTTCAGCTCTTTCAGGATCCCAATGGTTTTGTCTCAGATATCGGGGCAGGGCATGCAACGGGTCTTCATTCATCGGGCAACCTTTTATCCGATAGAGCGTATGTTCATTGTAATTTTCCAAAGCTCTGATCAGGGTGCGGACAAACGTGGATTTACCGCTGGCCGGCGGGCCTACAAGCAACAGAATCTGTTTTGCAGTGGATGCTCTCTTGGCACCTGCCTTGAAATATTCAGCAATTTCCTCCACCGCTCTCTCAACTCCGTATAATTCATCAGCTACAAGTTTATATCGATAATCCGCCTGAAGGATCTCTTTTTCTCTGTCGGTAATTTTTTCTCTTCCGGCTTTTTCAAACATTTCCCAGATACGGGCCGGTGATGACTGAGCAATTTTCGGATTATCCCGTACCAGGTCCAAATACTCTTTCAGAGTAATGACCGATTCCTCTTCTTCTTTAACTTTTTTGCTTTTATCTACAACATCATCAAAATCTAACTTACGTTTATTTTTCATCGGGTTTACACCTCATATTAATTTTAAAATTTATAAGAAAATTTCTGTATTCCTTGTAGAGAAAAAGTCGTTATATATTTTAAAAAAGAGGTTCTTTTAAAACTCTGATACCCTGATTTCTTTTATTTAATTTGATTATAAAAGTTGTCAATCAAATATCAAAATTTAAATAAATCCGGGGCTTCATTACCCATTAATGAATCGAATTTTAAACTACTCAATTGTGAAAATGTTTTTAATTTTTAGCTCTTGATTAACGTCAGAACGAATAGGTAATTGCTTAAAATAATATTGGTGAAAGCGGAAATCAAACTAAAACGACTTTCTTTTTTACGAGACAATCCTTATAACTACTTGTTTTAGTTATTCGGAGTCGGGTGTTCTAAATTTATGGTTGTTGTTTTTTTCTTTTTGCCGGCGCCATTCATAACAAACGAGGGCAGCACTGACTGAAGCATTCAGTGATTCAACTTTATCAGACATCGGTATAGAAAGTAAAAAATCACAATGTTCGCCTGTTTTTTGACGAATACCGCGGCCTTCATTTCCGATGACAAACGCCATGGGTACATTAAAATCCTGATCCCATAAGATGGTATCAGCTTTTTGATCAAGCCCCGCAATCCAGAAGCCATGCTCTTTCAGTTCAAGAATAGTCTGATTCATATTACCAATCCGGATAATCGGAATACGGCCGGCTGTTCCGGCAGATGTTTTCATTACAATGGCTGAAACGGGTGCCTGTCTGTGTTTGGGTACGAGGACAGCAGTAATTCCGGCTGCTGCAGCGGTACGAAGTATGGCACCAAAATTATGAGGATCTTCAATTTCGTCAAGAAGTAATAAGGCGACCTGCTCATCCGGTGTAATTGAATCTAACCAATCTGTAAAATTTTGATAACGGACAGGGCTGACTGAAGCAACAATACCCTGGTCATTAACATCCCCGACAAGATCAAATATTTTTTTCCCGGGAACATTTAAAATGGGTATACGATTTTCAGAGGCAAGATTATGAATAGTTTCAAAATTTTTAACGGTTACATTTTTACGTATATATATTTTGTCAATTTTCTCCGGTGAGTCTTTTAATTGTTCCAAAACCGGATTTATACCAAAGATAAAATTGTTAGAAATTCCCACAGTTCTTTAGAATTCGATTTGGAATTAGTATAATACACCAAAGGTGGTGTTGTTAAATAATTAATAAAGAAGGTACAATCATGATCGACGATCCAAAAGAAAAAAATTTTGAAGTCGGCAATCAAAGTTTAATTAAAGAAAAAGGAAAGAATAAAGCTGGATTAATAAACAGAATAGGTATTCTGATATATTCAGGTTATTTATTGCAGTTATCGGCTGCTGCAATGATGATTTTTCTTGGCTCTGCTGTAGTAGCTATAGCTTTGCTTGGGCTGATGCAACCCCTTTGGGTATCCACTGTTTTAAGTGTAGCAGGCAGCGTAAGTGCAATGCTCGGTTTATATATGCTTTACAATCTTTTTTCTGATAAAAATACATTTGAGACACTCATTAACAAAGCTATTCAGCGTGTTATCAGGTGCCAGAATTAAAGTTAGATTTAAATGTGAATGAGTTACAGCGATGACGATGTTCGCAGATTGAAAAGCTATGCTAAAGTTCATTTGCGAAAAAATTCAGAATTATCTGTAAGTGAGAGAATTCCGCTATTGGAAAAGAAAAAGCGGTCTAAATTCTATCAGATTTTGTTGAATGTTTTAATAATTCTCTTTTTTGGTTATTCCTATTACTACGAAATCACTACCCTGGGTGATATTTTCTTTTACATTCTTGCTATTGTATTTACTATAAATGTGATTATGCTTCACCTTCAGCGAAAGCAGATTGATGAACTGATGCAATACTACAGATCAGAAAGTGGCGAAGCGGCTGCAGAGCAGTAAAGGTAATTTATTATCCGGAAGTAATAATAATAGATTTAGCAATCTGACGTATCAGGCCGAATGATGGATATGCGCCAGTATATGTGTATTTTCTTCAGATCTCCTGTAAATTTGTCAAATGGAAAAACCCGTTCAGATAAAGAAAATTATTTCCGGTAATCAACGGAATTTTTTTTGGGTGATCGCCCACAGGGGAGCCAGTTATTATGCGCCTGAGAATACAATGCCTGCATTTGAATTGGCATTTGAGATGAATGCTGATCTGATCGAACTTGATGTTACACTCAGCAGCGACTTTGTCCCGGTAATATTTCATGATAAAAATCTGAATGAAAAATCAAATGGTAAGGGAGCGGTAATTTCAAGAGATCTGGAATACCTGAAATCACTTGATACGGGTAAATGGTTTTCAAAGAAATATAAAGGAACAAGAATCAGTACTCTTGAAGAATTTCTGGATTGGGCAAGCGGGAAAATTGCCCTAAATATTGAAATTAAAAAAGAAGTTGGGATATTGAGCCCGGGACGGGGAGCTGAGGAAAAGATTGTGCAACTTGTTGAAAAATACAGAATGAGTGATCATGTATTGTATTCAAGTTTTTCTTACGCCTGCCTGCAAAAGTTAAAAGATATCGACAAGGATTTGCCAGTGGCAGTTTTGTATGAACCAAGCCAATCAGTGAACAGAACGCCCGTTCAGATTATCCGAAACCTCAATGCATCCGCGTTTAATTGTTCGTGGCGTGAATTAAAGAAAAAGTGGATTCATGAATTACAGCAAGAGAATATTCCTATTATGATTTACACTGTTAACAGATTGAGCAGGATGAAAAACCTGATCAGCCGGGGTGTTAATAGTATCTTTACGGATCGACCGGATATACTCAGGAAAATTGCTGATCCAAAAAACAAAACCGGTTAAAAAAAAATATAAAAATGATGTTAGAGTTTGAATACAATAAATGAACCTCCTATTTTAAATATCCATCAACCAACATCTCTTAATTACATGCCAACCAAATATATATTTGTTACCGGTGGGGTGACCTCGTCATTAGGAAAGGGAATCATCTGTGCATCTCTTGGCCGATTACTTGTCGCCAGGGGGTTACGGGTTACCATCCAGAAACTGGATCCTTATATAAATGTAGACCCGGGAACGATGAACCCTTATGAACATGGTGAGGTTTATGTTACCGATGACGGGGCTGAAACGGATCTTGATCTTGGGCACTATGAACGCTTTCTGGATGTGAGAACCTCTCAAACCAACAATGTTACTACCGGTCGTATCTATTTTGATGTAATTAACAAAGAACGGCAGGGGGCTTATCTTGGCAAAACCGTTCAGGTAATTCCTCACATTACCGATGAGATTAAATCCCACGTTTTAAAATTGGGCCAATCTGGCGAATACGATGTCGTAATTATTGAAATTGGCGGAACAGTGGGTGATATTGAAAGCCTGCCTTATATTGAGGCGATGAGGCAAATGCGCTATGATGTAGGGCGTAAAAATACACTTTCGATTCATCTTACGCTCGTTCCATATCTGGCTGCAGCAGGTGAATTAAAAACGAAACCAACCCAGCATTCCGTAAAAACCATGTCGGAAAGCGGTTTGAGCCCGGATATTATTGTTTGCAGGTCAGAATATCCGCTGGATCAATCTATTCGCGGTAAAATTGCACAGTTTTGTAATGTTGAACTGGTGGATGTAATTGCTTCACTTGATGCGGAAAGTATTTATGAAGTTCCGCTGCTGATGCAAAATGAAGGGCTCGATTCCCGGGTTATTGAAAAGCTGGATATCAAAGCAGAGGCTGAAGCGGATCTGGAGCAGTGGATCAGTTTTGTGAACAGGGTAAAACATCCTGAATTTGAAATGAATATAGGACTGATCGGTAAATACGTTGAACATCACGATGCTTATAAATCGATTGTTGAAGCCCTGATTCATGGTGGTGCCGAAAATAATTGCCGGGTTAATATCAAGTGGATTCAATCAGACTTTATTTCGGATGAGAATGTTGATTCAAGGCTTGACGGGTTATCCGGGCTATTGGTTGCACCTGGTTTTGGAGGCCGGGGAATTGATGGAAAACTTGCTGCGGTTAAATATGCCAGAGAAAATGATATACCCTTTTTTGGTATCTGCCTGGGAATGCAATGTGCTGTTATTGAATTTGCAAGAAATGTTTGTAAACTGGAAAATGCCAACAGTACGGAATTTGATGAGTTTACTGAGTACCCGGTGATTGATCTGATGCACGATCAAAGAGATATCGAAAATAAAGGCGGAACAATGCGCCTTGGTAAATATGAGTGCAGACTGATGGAAGGTACAAAATCGTTTCATGCTTATGGAAAGGAGATCATTTATGAGAGACACCGGCACCGGTTTGAGTTCAACAATAAACTCAGAGATAAACTGATCCGGAAAGGCCTGGTGGTAGCCGGGGTCAATCCGGACAGAAATCTTGTGGAAATTATTGAACTTGAAAATCATCCCTGGTTTGTAGGCGTTCAGTTTCATCCGGAACTCAGAAGTACTGTTTATGATCCACATCCTCTTTTTTCACATTTCATAAAAACATCTCTGAATTTAAAACTTCAGACATCTGAAAGGATGGAAAAACAGGTTCTTTAAGTGAGCATTTCACAATTTTCTGACCAATTAAGAATTAGGGTCGGGGCGATGATATTTAACAACCGCTCCATTCTTTTAATCAAACAACACGTTCCAACTTTAAATAAAGCGGTATGGATGCCACCGGGCGGCGGCGTGGCCTTTGGTGAAAAACTGGAAGATGCACTGATCAGAGAGGTTAAAGAAGAGACAAATCTGAAAGTAAATTATCACGTGCTTCAGTATTTACATGAATTCTATCAAAACAAACATCACGCCATAGAGTTTTATTTTTACTGTAAAACAAACTCAGCAAAACCTGAATTAGGTACAGACCCGGAAATTAAATCGTCTAATCAAAACCTGATCGATATTAAATATATTCCCATCAATGATTTAAACAAATTTGAAATCTATCCTGTTTTTATCAGAGAAGAAATGCCTGTGCTGGCTGGCCGTGAAGGGGCGCTTAAATATTTCAGAACCTGGGTTTAACATAAAATTTAAAACTAATTTGTCATATGTCTCCCCGAATCAACTTTTGTATATTATGTTGATCTTACATTCAAAACTAAGAATTATCAGATGAATCAAATACAAATAGTTATTCTTTTTACAGCAGCCATATCGCTGTTTTTTTTAACAGCCTGCAATACGTCGCAGGACCGATATATTATTCACAGTGTAAATGGATATACATTTTTAGATGATGTGCTGACTGAATTTGAAGCGATTGCAATCAGTAATGGCAAGGTAGAAGCTTTAGGCAGTTTTGATGATATGATGCAGGCCTATGGCCATTTCGAACCGGTAGATGGGCTCGGGCGAACGATGCTTCCCGGCCTGATTGATGCTCATGGCCATGTTATGGGGCTTGGCTTTCAGGAACTTGATGTGGATGTAACAGGAATAAGATCTCTGGAAGAAACCCTGGAAACCATTCGCCGTTTTGCCGAAGAAAATCCGGACCTTGAGTGGATTCGCGGAAGAGGCTGGAACCAGGTGTTGTGGGAAGAAAATGAATTTCCAACTGCTGCCGATATCGACCGGGTAGTTCCCGACAGGCCCGTTTGGCTTCGCAGAATTGACGGCCATGCCGGGTGGGCAAATACAAAAGCCATGGAAATTGCCGGTATCAGCCGAGACACACCGGATTTGCAAGGTGGTAAAATTCACAGGGACGTTAATGGTAATGCAATCGGTATTTTTATCGATACGGTTATGCGATATATTGAACGTGAAGTTCCGGAACGAACCCCGGAAGAACGGGAATTAGCTCTTGTAAAATCATTGCAAAAAATAGCAAAACATGGGCTAACCGGTGTTCATGACGCAGGAATTGGTGCAGATGACTGGAATTTATATAAGAAATTTGCTGATGAAAATAAATTGATTACACGTATTTATGCAATGATCGCAGGTACGGGTGATGTTTTCGACAAGTTATCAAATAATGGTCCGGTGCATAGTTATGCAGATGATATGCTGGCACTGCGCAGTGTTAAAATCTCAGCCGATGGTGCTCTTGGCAGCCGCGGAGCCGCGATGCTTGAAAATTATTCAGACGATCCGGGAAATGACGGACTTTTGTTTTATGATCAGGATGATTTGAACCGGATGCTTGCCAAAGGTTTATCAGCCGGTTACCAGATGAATATTCACGCTATCGGCGATGCTGCAAACCGGCAGGTATTGAATGCATTTGAGCATGCGTATTTGGAGGTGCCGGGTGCCGATGAATTGAGAAACAGAATTGAACATGCACAAATTGTTCATCCGGATGATATACCCCGCTTTGTAGAATTAAATTTGATTGCATCCATGCAGCCCACACATGCTACCAGTGATATGAATATGGCTGAAGACCGGGTGGGTCCGGATCGGATAGAAGGTGGATACGCATGGCAAAAATTCCTGAATCAGGGTACGAAAATTGCTGCAGGTTCGGATTTTCCCGTTGAAGATGTAAATCCGTTTTATGGACTATACTCAGCAGTAACTCGTCAGAACCACGAGGGGATGCCACCGGAAGGGTGGTATGCTGAGGAAGCTTTATCCAGAGAAGAAGCACTCAAAGCATTCACAATTGATGCTGCATATGCTGCTCATCAGGATGAAAAGGTTGGCAGTCTGAGGCCGGGAAAATGGGCAGATTTCATACTTATCGATCAGGATTATTTTAACATGCCCGTTTCTGATATATGGAAAATTAACGTTGTCGAAACGTGGATCGCCGGTGAAAAAATCTGGTCGGGGGATGAATGAAAATCAGGCTTGAACAGCTGAACCCCGTTGTTGGTGATAGCGGAGGCAACAGCAAAAAAATACTGCAAGCACTGCAGAAGGCAGAATCAAATCATATTGACCTGTTGATACTTCCCGAAATGGCAGTTACGGGTTATCCCGCTCAGGATTTGCTTGAAAAAGAGGCATTCAGGAATATTTGCTATAAAATCAATAACGAAATTATTCATTCAACCGGAAAAACGGCGATTCTTTTTGGATCATTAACCCCGAATAAAACGGGAAAAGGCCGTAAAATGTTTAACTCGGCAATTCTTGCAAGAAATCAGGACGTATTGGGAGTTACCCACAAAACACTTTTGCCAACGTATGATGTTTTTGATGATTTCCGGTATTTCGAACCGAACAATAAGTTTGAATGCCTGAGTTTGGATGACTTTAAACTTGGCGTTACGATCTGTGAAGATATCTGGTACAATGAAAATGAGGTTCAATATCACTTTTATGATATTAATCCAGCTGCACTATTGAAAGAGAAAGGAGCCGATGTAATTATCAATATATCTGCATCGCCATTTACAAAAACGAAGCACGAAAATCGTGTTGGGATGCTGCGTAATCACGCAAAAAAGCTGAATTTACCGGTACTTTATGTAAACCAGGTGGGAGCTCAGACCGATATCGTATTTGACGGTGATTCGATGGCTCTTGACCGCAATGGAGAAATAAAAGGTTACACCACTGCTTTTGAGGAAGGATTTACAGATGTAAATCTGGATAAAATGAATAAAAATCTTGAAACGATTTTTGTAAAGAAGAATCAAACTTATCCGGATCGTACTGAAGAGAGGCTTTACAAAGCTGTTCTGCTTGGTTTGAATGATTATTTAAAAAAAACATCCGTTACGAATAAAGTGGTAATTGGGCTGAGCGGAGGTATTGATTCCGCTCTTACAACGGTTCTCGCTGCAGAAGCTCTTGGGCAAGAGAATGTAACTGCCATAACATTACCCAGTTTGTTTTCTTCGAAAGGCAGTGTAAGTGATTCAGAGAAATTGGCTATAAATCTGGATATAAAGCTACATAAAATTGAAATTAAGGAGATTTATAATTCATTTGAACGAAGCCTGGCCTCACTTTTTGAAGGTACGGACTTTGGTGTGGCGGAGGAAAATCTTCAAAGCAGAATCCGGGGTGATATATTGATGGCCTATTCCAATAAATTTGGTGATTTTTTGCTTGCAACTGGCAATAAGTCGGAATATGCTGTTGGTTATGCCACGCTTTATGGCGATATGAATGGTGCATTGGCGCCTATTGGTGATATTTATAAATCGGAAGTTTTTTCTCTTGCCTGCTGGTTAAACGATCTATATTATGAGGAAGAAATGATTCCGGAAAATATTATCAAAAAACCGCCAAGCGCAGAGCTTCGGCCGGAACAAAAAGATACTGACAGTTTACCTGAATATGAGATACTGGATGACATCCTGTACAGATATATTGAACTACAGCAAAGCAGCAAAAAAATTTCTGAATTTCATAAATCTGTAACGGTTCAGGATGTTATTGGTCTTGTAGACAGGAATGAATTCAAAAGGTATCAGGCAGCGCCTATTTTAAAGTTAACATCCAAGGCTTTTGGTACCGGCCGCAGATGGCCAATCGTTCAAAAATGGACCGGACATGAATTTTAATATTGCATTCTACAAAATGAATAAGCAAATTAAGCGTTTGATTGAATATCCGCGATTCTTTTAAAAACCAGTGGAAAAAATTTAAATTGATATAGAATTTCTAAAAACTAACTCAATCTCATTATGATACGTCTGATACTTGTGTTCACTTTTGTCATTAGTTCTGTTGCCAATGGGCAGGATAGCCAAAACAGCGCTGAACTGGAAAAGGTACCGGTTCAAAAAAAATTATTGCCTTTTAATAATCCGATATTGGATATTACTGACGAAAGGAGTGCAGCCGCAGACAGGAAACCTCTCGACCAGTTACAGAAAGAGCATCTCACACGTATATCCGATGTTTATAGAATGCATGTTTTGTCAATCGATTCGCAGCTTCGGGATGATTTGGTACAGGCGGAATCTTATATAAATGATGCTCTTGCTTCTATACAGGCTCTAATGGATGATTTTCCAGAGATTCAAAATAACAGGCGTTTTGCAGAATTGTACCGGACAGTGATGGCGGAATACAGAGAGTTTTATGGAATTTCAGAAACAACAAATGATGTTGAGGGAGATATTTTTGCCATTCAGGAAGAACTTTTTGCAGAAAGTGACAACTGGATTGCTGAAGGATATTCGTTACCGGAAAATATTACCCTGAATAAAACAGATGTACCGCTTGTTCAGAATCAACAGGTTAATCGTCATCTGATGTATTATACAATGCGAAGGCCTGACGTGATGGAGCGATGGCTTGAGAGATCAGAAACATATTTTCCCATGATGAGGGAAATTTTCAGGGAAGAAGGAGTTCCTCAGGAATTAATACATTTATCGATGATCGAAAGCGGCCTGGTGCCAACAGCAAGAAGCTGGGCGGCAGCAGTTGGCCTTTGGCAGTTTATACGGGCAACAGGAGCTATGTACGGGCTTGAGGTGAACTGGTGGATTGATGAGCGAAGAGACCCGGTTAAATCAACACGTGCAGCAGCGCGTCATCTTAAAGATTTATATGAAATATGGGGAGACTGGCATCTTGCTATGGCTAATTATAATATTAGCCCAAGGGGGCTTCGCCGTGCCATTAGGGCCGCAGGTGGTGTGGAAGATTATTGGGTAGCTTATCCTTATTTACCACGCGAAACCCGTGGGTATGTTCCGGGTTTTATTGCCGCTACGATGGTAGCTATGAACCCTGAGGAATTTGGATTTCAACGAAATTATGGTGGTACGCCATACAGTTATGATGTAGTGAATGTGGATGGCTTAATGCCTCTTGATGCCCTGGCAGAAGCTCTTGGCATAACCATCACGGAATTGAAGAATTACAATCCTGAATTACTCAGATGGGCAACACCCCCTGGCGATTCATACCCTCTGAAAATACCTGCAGGCAAAACAGAAGAATTTTTACTTGCTTATCGTGAGATCCCGAAAGAGAAAAGATCCCAGGAAGTTGCTATGCATACTGTCGCCAGAGGTGAAACACTCGGTTTTATTGCGAGGCGCTATGGCACATCGGTACGTGCACTTTACGAATCAAATGAGAATTTAGGAACAACAATTTATCCGGGACAGACTATTGTTGTACCTGTTGCCCCGGGCTCTATGGAAAGAGTTTCGGCAGACCGGCCAAGTAATCAGCCAACCCGTACTGCCACCCGAAGAAGCACGAATACTCAGGTACAGGCACCACCAAACACAACCCCAATTACGTACACCGTTAAGAGTGGTGATACAATCGGCCATATTGCGGAATGGTATGATGTAAGGGCTTGGCAAGTTCGGGCATGGAATGGAATTGGAAACACAATTCGTG
>JBHJOO010000626.1:0-12130 GCA_050329675.1 Balneolaceae bacterium | reverse complement strand
CTACGTAGTTTAAGACAATTCCTACTTTTGTAGCTGCGTGCGAATCTTTATAAGCTATAAGAGTACCAAAATCAGTTTTTGCATCTTCATGTTGTCTGATAAGTAACATTCAAGGGATTTGATATGCTGATATGGTTCCCAATTCTTTAATTTTCAGTTCGTCAATCCAAATCCTTTTAATTGCCCCACCCAAATTCCATAAGTGTTTATCTGGCTCAATAACAACAAGCGCAGCCCATGTAATACTTAAGAGAAACATTTCGTGTGCAGATTCTCTGTGAAAAACAATTAGAGCGAAGAGAAAAACCACGCTAAATACTACTCGTTGATTACCAAAATATTCAGAAAATGTCATTCCAGACCTTGAAATCTTCTTAATTATTGAATTTGAAACGTCTTTAGTAGCCATAGTAATTAGAGAGACAAAGGTTATAAATCCGGAAAAAATCAAAGCAGTATAGAAGACTGTTTTATCTATAGATCCCCAAGCCTCAAGGTCATTTACAATATATATTGCTATTGCAGCCAGCACTGAATATGAAAGTGCATCAACTGGTTTCGTATAAAATGGAGTTACAATTAAATTCCCCAAAATGATGCTTGCAGCACTAGAATAAAACCACAATCCTTTTTCACCTGAAAGTGGAAGCCATGTTCCAAAGGCAAGCCAATTAACAAAGAATAAGGCACCTACATATATTAGTAGAAAAATTAAGCGTGCACCCTGTCTTCTATTCTCTTGTGGCATTTTGTTTTTTTAGTTAATAATTAGAGCATAGTTTTTAAGCCACTAACGGTTCAGCGCATAACAGGCGTGGAGATTATGAATTAAAAAACGGTTAAAAATTTAAAACAAGCAACCCCGGAAACCACTGGCACGGCCGCGTCCCCAGTTAATGCGCTTTGTTATACAACTTTCTCTATCTTTATTTTTTTGAATTTCTACTCACATCTATCCCAAGAGACTAGTTATTTGCACAATTGGCAGTAGTTTTTATTTCAGTCTTTTGTCAAATACTTTTTGATTTTTAGTTATTTCAAATCCGAGTTTCTGATAAAAAATATGTGTTTCCTTTCTGATGGTATTACACCTTACCCTGACTTTTTTACATTTCTTAGTGGATGCCCACCTTTTGATTTCTTCAACCAATAATTTTCCAATGCCTTTCTTTCGATATTCGATGTCGACCACTAAACCACCAATCTCAACAAAAGGATCAGATTCTACTCTTCGAGAATAAAACCCGTGACCCCAACCAACTATTTTCTCACCTTCTAATGCCATGAAAACGCAGTTGTCATTATTCTTTAAGATCTCCATCAGACGTTTTTGAACTTCAATGAGTTCTGATTTGTAACCTAACTGGTTTGAAAGTTCCGTTAATGATTCGGAATCCTCAATTTCTACGTTACGGATTAAAAATTTCATTTTGTAAGGTCTGATTCAAATTACTGCCAATTTGTTGTTATGTGCATCACATAGTTTCGTTTGTATATAAATTAATCAAACGCTCCAAATAGCAATAGCAAACTTACCAACCCAGTAACTATTACCATCACTATTGAAATTATAGCCCATATCTTTTGATCATCTTCAACTTCAGACCAATTTTGAAAATACTTGCGGTGGCTGATTACAAGTAATAAGCAAAATAAAAAACTGAGATATACAAAAACTGGATCCATGTATTATTTTTTAGTTTTACCCTTTACTTATTTTTGGAGACTTTTAATTCTACTCAAGCCTTTCCCTATTCCAAAATTGAAAACTGTATTCTTAAATTTAGCATCAAATACTTCTTGAGATTCATCAAACATCAACCCCTTTAAGAATCAAGGAGGTTAATCTGATATGGATCATTATTCGCCAGCGGAACCACGCTCAAAAAAACGCCCAAACTCTGTCCGCGTCCACAGTTGATGCGCATATGTTATGTACTCTGGTTTTTATATACAGTTTAATCTAAGTATTCACTTATTAATCTGTTGACTTCACTAACCATTTCTTCACCTCTTAAATCTCTCGCAACAATTTCACCTGAGGGATTAAGCAAATACATTCTGGGAATACCAACAACATTGAATAATTCCACCAGTTCACCTCTGAATTGGTCTGATTGTAATATTTGTGGCCATGGCATGTCTCTTTCCT
The DNA here is from genome assembly GCA_050329675.1 of Balneolaceae bacterium. Lineage (GTDB taxonomy): Bacteria > Bacteroidota > Rhodothermia > Balneolales > Balneolaceae > CAYVBJ01. The sequence continues at coordinate 9,978 of JBHJOO010000626.1, read as the reverse complement.
CAATAAATCTGGTTACAACATCTTCATTATCATCCAAAGCAATTCCCAGGATTAAAAGATTGTATTCTCCATGTTTCTCCCAAAGCGTTTGTAAATAGGGAATTTCAGGTATACATGGACCACACCAGGTTCCCCAAAATTCAAGAATTACAAACTTTCCATCCAGATCTTCCAAAGTGAGAGTCTCACCGTGCAATGTGATTGCAGAAAATGATGGGGACTTCTGACCTATTTGTAATGACTCAATTTCATGTAGATATCCGAGCCCGTGATTTACATACCATTCATTTGCATTAAGTTCAATTAATTTTCGAGCATATTCTATTACCAATTCAATTTCTTCTTTGTCATTATAATGACTGATAAGTCTGGTATAAACTTCAGATAAACTTTTACTTTCAATTAGCTCTTCCTCTAAATTGTGCAGTAATTCTATATAATCCTCAAATTCTAAATGAACATTCCGGCCATAAATATTTGCCAGGGGCATAATGATCTGTTGCCAAATTCCTGAATCATTACTGATAGATTGCAACGCCTCACTAATGTATTTGTCTTCACCAGTATTTCCCCACATTGTAAATGCAGAAGTAAAAGCTTTTTTGGCGGTTTCTGAATTTTTGTGGACTAAATAATATTCAAAAATCTTTTGTGCGTAAGTATTTTGCAGACTGTCTGAAAAGCCTGATTCTTTAACTTCACTCCAAGCTTCACTGATATATGATTCAAATGTGGTATCAATTTCAGCCTTTTGTGATTGCCCATTAACGTCAATTACTGGATAGAGAGTAAATATCCAGATAACAAAAAGTGGTTTTCGCTTAATTTTCATTTATATGCTGATTTGTTTAGCAATGATAGTGTGCATAACGTTCTTACGGTTATACGGAGGGGTTGGCTATAAACCCGCCGGACTGCCAGCCGGATACCGTCCGTACCGCTGGTTAAGGGAATGTAGCCGTTTAAGGATAAAAAACCCAGTGCCACAGAACACTTTCCCGTCGCCAACGTGCAAGCCTCAGCCAGACAGGCGCGGGAAAGATTTTATGCGGTAGCCGCCATTTCAAACAAGTCATGCAGATATTCTGCCCCGAAACTGCCAAATGAACCCTGACACACTGAATCACTGTCGCCCGACCCACCCCGTCAGAAATTCCCAAGAGTTCGGTGGTGAGCCAATACATTTTCCCGTACTATTTCCTGCAGCCGGTTTCCCGGGAATTTATTTCTTCCAAGATATAATGTGCCCAGTTCACCATCCAGCCAGCCGTAAAACAGATCCTGGTTTTTTGCACCGGTCCCGATCGCTTTAGTTCCCCAAAACACGAGGACTCCTTCATCCGGAGCAGGCATGATAACGGAATAGGCAACATTGTCCTCTTGATCACGAGGTGGGTTCACAGCGACCGGCGAACCGAATGTATTACCTCCGTCTTCACTTTTAACCAGCAATAATTTGGCAAAATTTTTCGGAGACCAGAATCCTTGTGTATAGCGGTTGTCAATCCATGAGATGTAGATGTCGTCGTTTTGAAGCATCAGGTTTACAGGAGCGGCGGAAGCAGTTCTGGCAATCTTCTCAGGCTCGTTACAAACCTCCCCGGTTTCCATCTTGTATTTGCAATACCACAGATCATATTTCTCCCGGCTGTCTGTCCAGATCAGATGAATGTTTTTCTTCTGATCCAATCTCGAAATCAATTGAAACCGGCCGTACGGAGTCTCCGCATCGGCTATAAGATGCCGCTTATCAAATGAAAAAGATTGGCTGCCGGACGAAGCAGCTGATAATACCCGCCGGCCATGAAAATTCAGCGGCCGTAAATAGATTCCGTCTCTGTCCCTGTAAATTACAGCAGGGCCTTCATCCAGGACAATGACATTAAATTGCAGGGGCTGTCCCGGCAGGCTGCGTGGAAGTCCACCGGCGACATAAACAGGTTCCACTTCATCCGTATCAAAAAAAGTGACTCCTCTGCTTGCTTCATCCAAAGCATATACCCTGTGAAATCTGGCGGGATCTTCATAATCGGTGGATTCAAATTGTACCCCTGAATGTTCACTACCAGGCGTATCAACAGCAACCGAAATAAAATAGAAAACCCTTCCCCTCCACTCTGCACGTTTTGCCTGTGATGTGATTCGGTTCAGATGTTCTGTAAGGATGATTTCGTTGTCTGCCGGAACCGGTGTTCCGCCAAATCCGCTTGTATGCTGTCGGCCCGAACCTGGTGTCTCCGTCCGGAATTGCCCCTCTTGTTGAGCATGATATCCGCCCAGAGCCTGTTGCACCGGAATACTCCAGGTACTTCGATCTATATCCGCTTCCTTTTCCAGCCTGGAAGCGATTTGAGGGATTTGAGGGTTAAAATTTACCGAAGACTGCAATATATCAGCGAATTCCACTGCCGGTAATTCACGGTTTTCGACCAGAACCCTTTCAGCAGTTCGGACTTCATCAAACAATAGGCAGCCTGCAGCCAGGAAAAGAAGGAGAAAAGCAAGGATGGAAATGTTATCGGATATTCTCATACCTGTTTATTTTTAAAAATCGTAAATACCGGCTTGAATATAGTACCGATATCAGGAAAATTCATCCCTTCAATACGAACAGAAGCCATTTGTGATTTCAAGGCATCACGGGAAATTGTATCGATATTTTTCTTTTTATGTGAGATTGATTTCTGATTTTATTCGTATCATTTCTCCAAGCAGCTTCGTATTGCTAACCAACTCCGGCGCTCCAATTTCATCAGCCAGTCTTGAGATTTCGAGGTTCAAACTGTCTATTTCGGTTCTCCTTTCTTTTCTGATATCCTCATAAGTAGAAATGAGTTGACCGTCTGCTCTTTTGCTAATCAGCATCAATGTCTCTTCAATCTCATTTTTATCGAGGTCTAAATCGTATTTTTCTGCTAATGCAACACACTCAGCAATTACAATTTTTGCCAGTTGAGCTGCTTCAGAATTTCTGTGAAAAATCCCATTATCTGTTTCAAGAAGCGGGCAAATGGAATTGAATGCACAGTTTATAATTGTTTTATCCCATACATATTTTAAAATGTTTGGTTCACTTCTAAAACCAAAATAGGGGGTACTAATTTCACTTACGATCAACTCTGGATTTGCATTACCTCCCTGTACTAACCCTACCGGAGAATCAGTAACCGTTTTAAACCTGACGGTGTTTTCGCTGGTAACCTGGCTGGTAGAGAAGAGAACACAACGATAAACTTCATCGAAAGACTCGAAAGGCCTTTCAATATTCAGCCCGTTTTGAAGTAATACAATAGAAAAGGAACCATTTATATCCTTGAGTTTTTTCGCAATATCAGTATTAGCAAACGTTTTGGTAGCAATTAATACAATACCGCTGATACTGGCCAAATTACTGAAAGTGGTTGTCGTAATTTTCTGTTGGTATTTCTGATTGTCTTGATCGAGAACAGTTATCACATTTTCTTCTACAGGTTTATGATCAACACTCCCTCTGACAAGAATAACAGGTTTGTTTTCTTGTTGAAGAAAAACAGCTAATGCTTTTCCAATTGCTCCCGAACCAATAATGTAAATTTCAGGACTTTCCATTGATCAAGTTAGTTCTGGTTCCAGTTGGCTATTTCGGTCGTATAGTGCCAGTTATTTCAGGCCATATAGTGTCACTTTCCACATGCGATATTAGGGATTTAAGTTGAATTGTAAAAAACTGAAAATTGACCTCCAAAAAGTATAACGGTTTGGCCGCTAAACAGCGCGGCAATTAACTTTCCAAAGCCCCGAACCGCAAACTCGTCCATTTGATCCGCTGGTTTTAGTACCGGTTTACTGTACAGAGCCGGATTTTTTCTTCGGCTGAAAATTCTTGAGCTTTGATTTGGATTTTTTCTCTTCCTTTTTAAAATGATCGAAGAGTTTGTCCAGATCATTGTTAAATTTCTCAGACAATTTTTCCCTGTTCTTACTTACTTCTGATATGATGTGATCTTGTACCATAGTCTTAAAATAATAATTCTTCTGGTGTAGAAATAACGGGTAATTTCAATTTTTTATCCTGAATCCCTCGGGACCAGTATTTCAAGTTTAGAACGTATAGAGGCGTTAGCTATGTGTTTAAAATTCCATGTTAAAATGAAATCCATCCGGTGAATACAAGCAATAGAGATGTGTAATGTATCAATTGTAGCATTTTCCGGGGATGGTGTTTCAGAAACCAGGAATTTTGCAAATTCAACAGATTCATCCGTTACTTCCAATAAAGGCAATTTCTTTAAAACGGTTATTCTTTTTTTGGCTGCCTGCTGGTCACCATCAGATGCTTTTGAAATTACCGGTTGTGATACAAACAACTTGAAATGCGATTTTTTGGTCTCCCACCAATCTGTTGTCAATTGTTGACGGGCAGCGGTGACGAGGTCACGGGAAGAACGGCTGGTTAGATTTTGGTTTTTGGAATAAGATCTTTTCCGGTTCATTTATATTTCTCTATTTTCATATTTTAGTTTTGTTGCCCGTCAGGAACTGTATCATTTTTTCAATTCAATAAATCTTCAAAAATAAATTAAACCGGATGAACTATAATTACAGAGTTGTTTTCGTCAGGGAATCGGGCCGGCGTAAAATATTAAATGCACTGCTTGCACTGCTGACCGGCATCCTGGCACTGATCTATCCGAATTTACTCTATTATATCATTGGCGGATATATGTTTGCCCTTGGCCTTTTGCTGCTGATTTTTAACATCAGTACGTTCTTAACGGCAGTTGCATTTCTCGCCGGATTCATCGTTTTTCTGTTTCCTGAATCAATCCCCATAACAGTGGGTCTTTTTCTTGCCGTACTGGGTTTTACACTTCTATTCAGCTTTGGGTTTACCGTTATGGGTATTCTAACCCTGATTATAGCTGTTGTCATCTTTGCCAATCCCGGTAGTATCGCTTATATGATTGCCATTTTTCTGCTGCTCTATTCACTTACCTATTTTGTTAAACTGATTCAGGAATTGCGTGATGATAAGGAGGGAATGATGCGAATGTAGGTGTGAGGCTGAGTGTTTCTTTATGATGTCGTTGTAAATCCGGCTTACTGCATGGTAAAAATTGTAGCAGTATTGATTTCAATTTATTATAATGCACCACATTAACATCAATCATAATCTATGTCATGGAATTAAACCGGAAAGAATTTTTAAAAAGTGCCGGATTTTCGGTGGCCGCTTTGTCGGCATTCAGCGTGTTACCATTTGGCTTGAGTTGTTCCCGTGAAGAGCAAAAAAGAACGAATCAGCTTTATAAAATCTCGCTCGCCCAGTGGTCCCTTCACAAAACCTATTTTGGTGAAGAAACTATGCAAAAAGGGTGGGAATATTTTGGGCAAACTTTACAATCCAGCCCATCCGATTTATTGAAAGGAACCGAAGACCCGCTCTATTTTGCTCAGCAGGCCCGCCGCAGGTACGATATCGATGCTGTTGAGTATGTGAATACATTTTACTTTGATAAAGCCCAAAATCAGGATTATCTGAGGGACCTGAAACAGGTAGCGGATGATGAGGGCGTAAATAGTTTACTGATCATGTGTGACGCTGAGGGCGCATTGGGAGATCCCGACAGTGAAGCAAGGCAAGAAGCCGTTGAAAACCACTACAAATGGGTGGAAACTGCAAAGTTTTTAGGGTGCCATTCCATCCGGGTAAATGCCCAAAGTAGCGGAACGTATGAAGAACAGATGAAACTGGCAGCGGATGGCTTGCACAGCCTGGCAGAATTTGGCGGCCGGCATGAGATCAATATCATAGTGGAAAATCATGGCGGCCTTTCAAGCAATGCCGACTGGCTTGTGGGGGTTATTGAAATGACGGATCATGCGCGCTGTGGCACATTGCCTGATTTTGGCAATTTCAGAATATCGGAAGATGAAGTCTATGACCGGTATGAGGGCACTGAAAAGCTAATGCCTTATGCAAAAGGTGTAAGCGCCAAAAGTCATGATTTTGACAGCCAGGGAAATGAAACTTCTACCGATTTTTACAAAATGATGCAAATCGTGATAAATGCCGGATATTCAGGTTATGTAGGTATCGAATACGAGGGCAGCCGTCTATCGGAAGATGAAGGAATTCGTGCCACAAAAAAACTTCTTGAAACGGTTAGAGCAGAACTGACAGAAGCCTGATCAGTGAAATGGAACCGGTTCCAAAATAGACAATCGCATTTGACTTCCATGCGGAAAAATAGAAGATTCTTTTTAAAACCCGGAAACGGATAATTTGGTGAAATAATATCTATGCAGATTATAAGAAGTTCGAAGGAATACGATGCATGTATTATCGGTTCCGGTGCAGGCGGTGGCTTGGCGGCGAAAGTACTGACGGAAGCGGGGGCGGATGTGGTAATGCTGGAGGCCGGTCCGTGGTTTGATTCGGAAGAGTACGAAATGTTCACGTGGAATTATGAAGTACCTAACCGCGGAGCCGGTTCCAAAGAAAAACCGTTCGGTGAACTGGATGCCTGTTTTGGCGGATGGGATATTGACGGAGAACCCTATTCAACTGTTGGTGATACCAAATTCGACTGGTTCCGTGCCCGGATGCTGGGAGGGCGAACCAACCACTGGGGACGCATTTCCCTTCGGTTTGGCCCTGATGACTTCAAATCCAAAAGCAAGGACGGATTGGGTGATGACTGGCCGATAAGCTACGGGGATATCAAACCATATTATGACCGGATTGACCGCGAAATCGGAATCTTTGGCTCAAATGAAGGGATTTACAACAAACCGGATGGCATCTTTATGCCGCCGCCAAAACCACGGGATTATGAGCTTTTAATCAAACAGGGATGTGATCAATTGGGAATACCGGTTATCCCGAACCGCTTGTCGATTCTGACGAAACCACTGAATGGCCGGCCGGCGTGTCACTACTGCGGTCAGTGTAACCGGAGCTGTTCCACTCATTCCAATTTTTCCACTCCGTCGGTGCACCTGCCACCGGCTCTTGCCACGGGTAATCTGGAGATTATAACACACGCCATGGCACGAGAAATTACCGTAAAAAACGGCCGGGCATCCGGCGTATCCTATGTAAATAAAAAAGACAAAAAAGAGTATGAAGTAAGAGCCCGGATTTTAATCCTGGCAGCAAGTGCCTGTGAATCGGCTCGCCTGCTGCTGAATTCAAAATCAGCCACGTTTCCTGATGGGCTTGCCAACTCAAGCGGAATGGTTGGCAAATACCTGATGGATACCACGGGCACCTCCGTGGCAGGAGTATTCCCCCAGCTGCTGGATAAACCGCGATATAATGAAGATGGCGTTGGTGGCGCACATCTCTATGTACCCTGGTGGCTGGATAACAGCAGACTGGATTTTCCGCGTGGTTATCATATTGAACTATGGGGCGGACGCGGAATGCCGGCTTATGGATTTATGGGCGGGATCCAAAACCTGAACGGTAAATTTGGCGACCGGCCCAAAGGCGGAGGTGGTTATGGACAGCAGCTGAAAGATGACTACAGGCGATTTTACGGGTCGGTATTAGGATTCTCCGGCAGGGGTGAAGGCCTCGCGTTTGAAGATAACTATTGTGATATTGATCCAAATGGCTACGATGAGTGGGGAATACCCACACTTCGATTTCATTATAAATGGACAGATCATGAATTCAGGCAGGTGAAGCATATGCAGGAAACGTTTCGGGAAATTATTGATGCCATGGGTGGCATTGTACTTGGGGATATGCCCGGCAAAGAGCAGGGATATGGAATCACCAATCCCGGACAGATTATTCATGAGGTGGGTGTGACGCGCATGGGAAATAATCCGTCCACCTCGGTGCTGAACAGCTACTGTCAGGCTCATGATGTGGATAATGTTTTTGTGGCCGACGGCGGCCCGTTTGTTTCGCAGCCTCATAAAAACCCGACATGGACAATACTGGCCCTGAGCATGAGGACTTCTGAATATATTGCAGATCAACGAAAAAAAGGAAATTTATAATGGCTGATAAAATGTCACGCCGGGAGGCGATCAAGGCGATAACACTGACAACCGTTGGTGGCGGGCTTTTTATTAAAGCCTGTTCACCTGATGGTGAAGAGCATGTTCACAGGCTACCGGGAGAGGAAGCGCTGCTCGGCTGGCAGAAAAAATTTTTTACTGATCACGAATTTGACACCGTAAAGCAGCTGGCCAATATGGTGATTCCGGCTGATGAGAGGTCAGGTAATGCCGAAGTGGCCAATGTGCACAATTTTATTGATTATATGCTGGCTGAAGAGCATCCCTGGAATCAAACGCGCATGCGTGGTGGGCTGAAATGGCTTGATGTTGAATGTAGTAAACGATTTGATCAAACATTCATTGATTGTGATGAAAATCAGAAAAAACGGGTTTTGGATGATATCGCCTGGCCGGAAGCCGCCAAGCCTGAGATGTCTCAGGGGGTACGGTTTTTCAACATGTTCCGTGATTATACCGCATCCGGATTCTGGTCAAGCAAAATGGGCGTAAAGGATATTGGCTATATCGGAAACATGGCAACGCACTGGGATGGCCCGCCAAAAGATGTACTTGAACATATCGGGATTTCTGTGGAAAATTGAAAGTTGAAATAAATCTTGAAAGACCGCCGGATTGAATAACCGGGAAACCATATTCAGGCATCTACAATCTACAGACAACAAACAACAAACCACTGACAACAAACAATAAACCAAATGAGCAAAGATAAAAAAGGTCTCACCCGAAAATCCTTCATAAAAAAAGCCGGGGCTTCGGCTGCCGGATTGTTTGGTGTTCCGTTATTAACGGGCAGCGGAAAGAGGAAGGAGTTTGATATTCCGCCCAGAAAAATTGAAAAAAGAAATTATTCGGCGAATGACCAGATCAATGTTGCACTGATTGGTGCAGGCGATATGGGGCAGGGCAATGCCGAAACCGCAAGGCAGGTGAATGGAATTAAAATTGTTGCAGCATGCGATTTGTACGACAGCCGCCTGAGAAGGTGCAGGGAGAGGTTTGGCGATGATATTTTTATTACGAAAGACTATCGTGAGATATTGACAAGGAATGATGTGGACGCCGTTATTAATGCCACGACCGATCACTGGCATGAACAATCAGCCATTGATTCACTAAATGCGGGAAAAGCAACATATCTTGAAAAACCGATGGTTCAGCACATTGAAGAAGGGCACCGGCTTATTGAAGTTGAGAAAAATACCGGAGTGCCTCTGATAATCGGAAGCCAGCGTGTAAGCTCTATTCTTTACGAAAAAGCAAGGGATCTATTAAATGATGGTGAAATAGGTACTCTAAATTTCGTGGAAGCGTATTGGGATCGTCAATCTGCCATCGGAGCCTGGCAATACACGATTCCTCCGAGTGCATCACCTGAAAATGTAGACTGGAACACCTATCTGAAAGATCTTCCCCGAATTCCGTTTGATGCGAAAAAGTTCTTCAGATGGCGCAATTATCAGGATTTTGGAACCGGTGTGGCAGGAGATCTGTTTGTTCATCTTTTTTCCGGGTTGCATCTGATTGCAGGCTCTCTTGGCCCTGACAGAATTATGTCGACCGGCGGCCTTCGGTTTTGGCACGATGGCCGGGATGTACCGGATATAATGCTGGGTATTTATGATTATCCCGAAACCGATCACCATCCGGCATTTAATCTGGCACTTCGTGTCAATTTTGCGGATGGTTCAGGTGGCGGACACAGAATACGGCTGATTGGCTCGGAGGGAGAAATTGAAATTGCCGGTAACAGGGTAATTTTAAGAAAATCAAAGTTACCCGAAGCACCGGGGATGTCGATCCGGGATTTTGACGAAAAAATACAGGAAGAGTATGAAGAGTATTACAAAGAAAAATATCCCGAAAAACGGGCTGAAATTATTGAACCGAACGAGCTGGTATTCAGAGCTCCTGACGGTTACAGCGACCGGTTCGATCATTTTGTAAACTTCTTTGATGCTA
>JBHJOO010000495.1:0-6485 GCA_050329675.1 Balneolaceae bacterium | reverse complement strand
AGCAGTGAATCATGGGAAAAGGCAGCGGCAAATGCTGTGAATAAGGCAGCCAGGTCGCTTCGAAATCTTCGTATTGCCGAGGTAAAATCATTTGATGTGAAGCTTAACAATGACAAAGTGGAAGCTTATCGCGTCCGGATGAATGTCTCTTTTAAATATGAAGGCGATTAAAAGATATTGTAGGTGAAGATTCAATAATTTTTTTAATCATTATCAAGTAGTGCATCCATCGGTAATGCTTTTTGTACTTTTCCGCCCATACCTGTTATAGTTTCTGCCATGAAAAGTGAATTCAGAATGGCTTCTTCGGTCGCCTCAACGGCTGCCAAAAACAGGGGTGTCATGGCACTGTTTTTTAGTTCAGTAATATCGCGGGTGTGCCCCTCCGCATCAATATTTCGCCTGACATCCGGATGTGTGGAAAAGGCAATTACGTAATCTCCGCTGCCATTGGAGGCAAAACCGCCAACCCGTGCCACACCCAGAAAAGCCCGTTTTGCAAGACGTTCAAGGTTTCTTGAAGTAACGGGTGCGTCTGTTGCCACAATGATCATTACCGACCCGTCCACATCGTATGGCACTTCCTGTGCCATGTAGTGGTTCCCGAGCTTTTCACCGATTTTATTACCGTCAACTGTTAAAATCCCTCCAAAATTGGACTGAACGAGAACTCCCACAGTATAGCCACCCTGTACCTTCGGTAGTTTTCTGGATGAAGTTCCGATTCCTCCTTTAAAACCAAGAGTGCGGGTTCCCGTACCTGCTCCCACATTGCCTTCGAGCACGGGCCCGGATTTTGCATTTTCAATGGCCTCCAACAAGTGTTCTATCGTTACACTCCTCTTTCTAATGTTGTTCAGCCATCCGTCATTGGTCTCTCCAACTACCGGATTTACGGAACGGACATTTTGATTTCCGGGTAACCGGAGTACATAATCGGTGATACCATTGGCAACGGTATGAATACTAAGAGTATTGGTCAGGCCTATGGGTGTTTCCAGTTCTCCAAGTTCTGCAACCTGTGTAAATCCAAGTGCCTTGCCAAAACCATTACCCACATATACGGCCGCCGGAACGCGGCTTCTGAAGAGATTTTCGCTGTGCGGCAGAATCACCGTAACCCCGGTTCTGACATCGTCACCCTCAATTAAAGTACGGTGGCCTACTTTAATACCCTCAACATCGGTAATTGCATTCCACTTTCCCGGCGTTAAAATACCCGGAGTAATGCCGTAATCACGAACTCTCTGCCGGTCACTATCCTGAGCCATGGCTTCGGAAAAAGCTGTCAAAAACATAAAAGTACCGGTTAGAAAACAAAAAAAGCAGATAAATGGATTCATAATTTGAAGAATTGATTTCTGTCATTAATAGCAAAATGTAATGACGATTCGTAATATAAACCAACAGTTCAGTGAATTACATTTATCTCTTTAGAGTGATAAAAAAGTTATATTAAAAATAATGATTGCAGCTGACCGTCAAAAATATAAAACGATTGCACTATTGCTTGCCACTCTCGGGGCAGGATTGCCTTTATGGACGCAATCACTCAGAAGTATCGATTTTACGGATCTTTCATTTCTGGGTATCTGGCTTTTGATTGGAGTGATTATGTCATTTATATCACTTTTTTTTATAAATATAAGCAGGCGTGATATGATCTCATCCTTCACAATAGGATATATTATTGCAGTTGTTTTGCACTTTGTTGGCGGTATTCTTGTTGCTAACTACGTTCATAATCAGTTAAGTCTTGCTCTGCTGATAGCAATGGGAGTTGGAATTGTATCCGGCTTTTCGGGTTCGGTGATCTGGGCCTGGATTCGATTAAAAGGACGCCGTAAAAAATAACAATTCAAAGTTTACTGAAAAGACGCCATAATATGGTTCCGCTTTGTATAACGAAACGGGAAATAAATTTAAACTCTGTTGTTGAAATCAGTTTGTTCCTTTTAAGCACCATATACCCGAACAGATCCGTATCTGATGGAATTTTCATTTTATTTTTTACAAGTTCGCGGTCATTAATGGCATAGAGCGGTATCCCCGCCTCCGCTGGCAGATCCGCTTTTTTTGAAGCTTCTGCAAAAATGCCCTTGTTTTCACCATATACATAGTTCGATAAATAAGGCTGTTTGTCAATTAAAAATTCCTGAAAAGTTTCTTCCTTTTTCAAGTCATCAGGCCCGAAAGAATGAAGTGAATCAGTACCTATGCTTAACAGAACCTGAGGCTCACCGCCTCTTACCGACCACAAGTAAATATGATCAAATGAAAAATATTTCCTTAACTCGGTACATAATTTTCTTGAAGCTGTAAAAAAATCACCTGTTAATACCTCGTCCATTAGAGCGGATACCAGGTCTTTTTTTTCAACGGCTATCTCTTCCGGAATATCTGGCAAGTTCTCATTTGTTACCAGTTTCATCTGAATCCGGTTCAAAATATCTTGTTTGCTCTCTTTAAAAAACAGGCTTTTGTCAATAAAATCAGCAGCGCCAAGCTCAAGTGCTTTTTTTTCTTTTTCAACACCCGGCAAACTGGTCATGATCAGAATGGGAATATTTTTTTTTAAAGCATCGCTCTTTAATGATTCAATAAACTCCAAACCACTGATACCGGGCATATGAATATCGGACAAAATGATATTTACCGGCTCCCTGGAAAGCACATTGATGGCTTCCTGGGCATCTTGGGCATGAATTAATTCATAATCTTCTCCAAAAATCTTATCCGTAAAAAGATGGATAGGCTTATCATCATCAATGACAAGAATGGTATATTTCATTTTTGATTATCTATTTCCTAAGATCGCGCTTGATTGAGTATAACCAATTGCAGGGATTAAACTTAAAAGTATTTATCAAAAATGTAATGTATTCCGGTTTTAAAAAAAAACAGATAAATTTTTTATAAACAATAAGAGGCACGTTCTCACGCGCCTCTTATTGTTTTTCTTTATTTAAATTTCACTAAAGAGGATGACTATTTCTTGTCATCATCATCATCCACAACTTCAAAATCAGCGTCGACAGCCTCATCACCTTCAGCTTTTGTTTCTTCACCAGCTGAGGCTTGTTCGCCATTGTCGCCACCGGGCTGCTGAGCACCTTCAGCTGCCTGATAAATTTCCTGTGAAGCTGCAGACCATGCCTGATTCAGCTCATTCATTGCGCTTTCAAGCTCATCCACTTTTTCCTCTTTGTGCAATTTCTCAAGCTTTTCAAGTGCTTCATTGATTTTTGTTTTGTTGCCTTCAGAAATCTTATCCTTATACTCATCAAGCTGCTTTCTTGTTGAAAAGATCAGGCTGTCGGCCTGGTTTAGTTTTTCAACACGCTCACGGATTTTTTTGTCTTCATCGGCATGCTCTTCAGCAGCTTTACGCATTTTTTCAACTTCTTCTTCAGAAAGCCCGGAACTTTGCTCAATTCGGATACTTTGTTCTTTGCCTGTTCCCTTGTCTTTTGCGCTTACATTCAGAACACCGTTCGCATCAATATCAAAAGTAACTTCTATTTGCGGAACGCCGCGCGGCGCAGGGGGTATACCATCGAGATGGAACCGGCCGAGTGTCCGGTTATCCCGGGCCTGAGCCCGTTCGCCCTGCAAAATATGAATTTCCACACTGCTCTGATTGTCAGCAGCTGTTGAAAATGTTTCGGTTTTACTGGTTGGGATTGTGGTATTTGCTTCAATCAGTTTGGTCATGACTCCGCCAAGTGTTTCAATGCCCAACGTGAGCGGAGTAACATCCAGCAATACGACGTCTTCAACATCGCCTGAGAGAACGCCACCCTGGATTGCAGCACCAATTGCAACAACTTCATCCGGGTTTACACCTTTGCTTGGTTCTTTACCAAAAAAGTCTTTTACAACTTCCTGAATTTTTGGAATCCTTGTTGATCCACCAACCAATATAACCTGGTCAATCTCCTTTTTATCAATCCCCGCATCTTTCATCGCTTTTTCGCAGGGTTTGATTGTTCTTTTAACCAGTTCATCAACAAGCTGTTCAAATTTTGATCTTGTCAAATCGATGCTCAGGTGCTTCGGCCCGCTGTCAGTAGCTGTGATGAATGGCAAATTCACATTGGTTTTTTGTGAACTTGAAAGTTCTATTTTGGCTTTTTCAGCAGCATCCTTGAGCCGCTGCATAGCCATCGGATCTTTTCTCAGATCAATACCTTCATCTTTTTTAAATTCATCGGCCAGAAAATCAATAACTTTCTGGTCAAAATCATCACCACCGAGGTGTGTGTCTCCTGCAGATGATTTCACTTCAAAAACCCCATCGCCAAGTTCAAGTACAGATACATCAAAGGTACCGCCGCCAAGGTCATAAACGATAATGGTTTGGTCAGTCTCTTTTTTATCCAGACCGTAGGCGAGTGATGCGGCTGTCGGCTCATTGATTATACGCTTTACTTCAAGGCCTGCAATTTTTCCTGCCTCCTGAGTGGCTTTTCTCTGGGCATCATTAAAATAAGCAGGAACAGTAATAACGGCTTCCGTTACTTTTTCTCCGAGGTACTCTTCAGCCGTCTGTTTCATTTTCTGAAGCACCATAGCAGAAATTTCCTGTGGTGCATATAAGCGGTCTTCAATTTTTACACGTGCTGTACCGTCATCGCCTTTCTCAATTTTATATGAAACCTGGCTGATTTCATTTTTAACTTCATTGTATTTACGGCCCATAAATCTCTTTATAGATGAGACCGTCTTATCAGGATTTGTGATTGCCTGTCTTTTGGCAGGCGCACCAACGAGGCGCTCACCGTCTTTTGAAAAGGCAACGACCGAAGGTGTGGTCCTTCCGCCTTCAGAATTTTGAATCACTACCGGTTCATTACCTTCCATTACTGCCACACATGAGTTGGTAGTTCCTAAATCAATACCAATTATCTTACCCATAATATCTATTTTTGTTTTTTAATTAATAATTTCGTTTACCCGTTTATTTTCTTTAAAAATCTTTTTCATTACTCAATTGTGATTGAATGAGCTTTTTCACTGTTTTCAGATTTCGGGATCGTTACAGTTAAAACGCCGTTTTTGAAAGACGCTTTAACATCCGATGATCCTGCTTCAACCGGAATGGCAAAAGCTCTTGAAAAAACACCCTGTTTCCGTTCCTTACGCTTTAGAACTTCATCTTTGTCAAGAGTCAGTTCTCGCTCACCACTGATAGTGAGAACCCTCTCTTTAAGGGTTATATGAATTTGTTCCTTTTTCATTCCGGGTAAATCTGTTACAATTTTATATCCGGAGTCACTTTCAATAATATCACTGTCCGGTAAAAAATCTGTATCGCCTGTTTCAAGCGGTACAAGACGTTCAATAAAATTCTTGACATCCTTACCAAGTTTATTTAAATGATTTTCTATATCAATTGTGTAATTGCTCATATCCATCACTTTTGTTTTATAATCAATGAGCAAGCACAATGCCAAGCATTCCTGCTGTAGTTGATAACTGACGTATTGACAGTCAGATTTTTGAATTATCGGGGCTCTGACAGAATGATGGGCTGAATCCGCCAGAATAATTTAATTATGACATAGAAATGAAGACAATGTGATACGGAGTGAAAAATAAAAACAATATCTCCGATTGTACGACAGCCACTCCGGAACGTTCGATACATGGCGAGCCGCAGCAGGCCGTTATTATTGCTCAATCAATAATTGCAAATCACGCCAAAATCCGGGATAGGAAATATCTGTACATTCTGCTCCGATAATTTTTGAATTTTCATTAGCCATCAAACTGAGAACAGCTGCCGACATTGCAATTCTGTGGTCATGTTCACTTTCGAAGATGGCAGATTTGGGTTTGAATTCTCTGTTACCCGTAATCTTTATTCCATCTTCAAACATTTCAAAATCAGCTCCGGCCAGTGAGAGAATATTTCCCATTGCTTTTAATCGGTCGGTTTCTTTATGCCGCAATTCACCTGCTCCCCGAATTACAGATGTGCCCTTTGCAAAACACATAACAATCATCAATATGGGCAGTTCATCAATACAATTGGCAATAACAGACGGCTGAAGTTCAATTGCATGAAGTTCTGATGAAGTGATCGTAATGTCAGCAACCGGTTCCTTTCCCTGCATAAGCTCATTGCCCAATGTAATATTTGCTCCCATTTCCTTCAATATGGTCAAAAAAGCAGTCCGGCTTGGATTGATCCCGGTTTCCGGTAAAACTATTTTCGATGACGGATGGATAGCTCCGGCTGCAAGCCAAAAAGAGGCAGCGGAAAAATCACCGGGGACAGTATAATTTTGGGCAGGTATGGAGTGTTGTAAACTGCTGATAATTCGTTTATCCGCACCAAATGTTTCTACCTTTAAATCCAGTAGCCTTTCCGTATGGTCCCGGCTTTGTACCGTTTCTATAACAATGGTTGGATCTTTTCCGAAAAGCCCGGCAAGAAGCACACAAGATTTAAGTTGAGCACTGGGAATAGGCAGAGAATA
>JBHJOO010000389.1:0-3583 GCA_050329675.1 Balneolaceae bacterium | reverse complement strand
AAACCCTTTAGCTCCATCACCCGCTGCATTCTCACAAAATCGTTCTCATCAAAAATAATACCGGCTGGTGCTACGAAAGCAATTTTATCTCCGGTTTTTAAAGCATCAGGTATAATTCTATCAGGATTGTTCTTTCTGGCAAAGCGGGGATTCAGAATTGAACTTCCAGCCGCCAGCGACCCAGTTATTTTTAAGAATTTTTTACGGTCCATAATTTCTTATTCGTAGAGATTGTGTTGTTGAATATATTCAGCAACGTTTGGTGGTACTTCATTCTGAAAATCAGAACGGTTTCTGTTTCTTATCCCGGTAGATGAAATATCAACAGGATTGTGCTCAACAAAAATTGATTTTTCGAGTATCTCTGCATCTACCATCTTTTTATCAAACCCGGGCCTTTCCGCAATAACAAGTGTGGTTTTTTTCAGAATCTCCTCATATTTATACCAATTGCGGAATGA
Source organism: Balneolaceae bacterium (assembly GCA_050329675.1). Taxonomy (GTDB): domain Bacteria; phylum Bacteroidota; class Rhodothermia; order Balneolales; family Balneolaceae; genus CAYVBJ01. The sequence goes on along the minus strand of JBHJOO010000389.1, from coordinate 3,122 downwards.
AACAATACTGTCTTCTCCAAGACATAGAAAAAACAGGTTTTCCGGTTCCGTTCTCTGCAAATAGTCAATGGTTTGCAGAGAATAGGATGGCTGAGGCAACCGGGTTTCAAGTTTACTAACCATTACATTCTGAATATCTGATACTGCTAATTCAAGCATTGCAAACCGATGTTCATAAGAGGCCTGTTTAATATCCCTTTTATGAGGAGGATGGGGTGTTAACAGTACACGTACAAAGTCAAAAAGATTAGATTTTAATAAGGAATGAATAACAGCTATATGGCCATTGTGAACCGGATCAAATGACCCGCCAAATATACCCACTCTGTCACTCATCTGTCTAAGAGATCAGTCGTTGCTTGTAGTGGCCAGTTCATTGATACTTTCTCCCATTTTTTCGAGTGCGGACGCTGCTTTATCATAAAGCTCTTCTGCCCTCGAGCGGCCTTCCTGCCTTGGAAAAAGCTGAATATATTTTTCGTAACTGTCAATAGCAAGCCTGTACCGTTCCGCCTGGCGTGATCTTACACTGTTATCAGCATACCTGATATATGCATCAATCTGATCAACCAACGACCTCTCAGCCCACTCAGTTTCCGGAAATTCATCAATCACCAAATCGTAATAGAGTACGGCAGACCTGTAACGATTTGTACGCATATAAAAATTTGCGGCTTCAAACTTCTTCCTTGCAAGTTTTGTACGTAATTCAGTTATGATCTCGCCTGCTTCCTGGACACGTTCTGAAGATGGGTACCGCGAATTGAAAAGCCTGAACCGTTCTATAGCCTTGTATGTATTGGTTTGATCCAATTTGTATCGGGGGCTTAGCTCATAATAGCTTTTTCCCGTTTTGAAATCTATCTCTTCCCGTCTGGGCGAATTCGGGTAAAACAGAGCATATCTCTCATATTCGGCTGCTGCAAGCATGTACCTTCTATCTTTAAAATAAGTTTCCGCAAGCAAAAATTGAGCTTCCTGTCCAATATCAGTCCCTCTTCCAATTGATACCACAGTCTCAAATGCAGATGCAGCGTCACTATATTTTTCTTGTTCATACATATTCCTGGCTTTTTCAAAAGCTACATCGAGTGTATCGCCGGGGCGTATCATATTACTGCTTGAACAGGCACTGTAGATAACAAATAGTGTTACAATACCGATAAATTTTTTCATAAAACTAATAATCTCTTTTTCTTACATATTCAATTAATCTGTAAAGATCCCGATTGTATTGACTATCTTCAAATTTACTGATTTTATCGAATGCGCATTTGAAATGGTAATTTATTTTTTTTTTGGGTGCTTTGAATAATAGCATACTTTTCAAACAATTCTGCTATTTTATTTATATCAATATGTGACAACGGACAATTTTGTAATTTATGTTTCAGCCATATTTTTTCTTTGGGGTTACACCGCTGTAACGCAAGTAATATAAGATAAGTTTTTTTTCCATCTTTAATATCCCTGCCATTCACCTTTCCAAACTTCAGTGGATCCGCTATAACATCAAGCAAATCATCCTGAATCTGAAATGCAATTCCAATCTCATTTCCAATGCTTTCAAGATCATACATTTGAGAGTTGGTAGCATTGGCAACAGCGCCGCCTGTCAGTAATGCACCTTTAATCAGGGCACCCGTTTTTCCGCTTATCATATTCAAATATTCATCAACAGAAACATTACTCCTGTTTTCAAACTCCATGTCAAATGATTGTCCCTCACAAACTTCTTTTGATGACTTAATAAAAATTTCAAGTATTTCGGCATACTTTGGATGATCCCTGTACTCCCCGAGTAATTCAAATGCTTTTACAAACATGATATCACCTGAAAGTATGGCATTTGATGTTCCCCATTTTTTATAAACACTTGGCTTTCCCCTTCTTGTTTCTGCTCCATCCATAATATCGTCATGCAATAACGTAAAATTGTGAAGCAACTCAATGGCATGGGCTGCAGAAATGGCTCTATCCGGATTCCCTCCGCACAATCCTGTGCTCAGCACTGTTAAACAATAGCGAAGTCGTTTACCACCCAATGCAAGAGTATATCGAACAGGATCATACAGTGAAGCCGGATATACAGGCAGGTTTAATTTCGATATTTTATAATCGAAAGGAGTTGAAAGCTTTCGCCGGGTTTCAGTTGTAATCAAGGATTGCTTGCTTTAATTAATATAGTACAAGCCCTTAACAGCTGAATCTAATTTCCCGTTCCTGCAAAACGGATATGTTTTTCACTGAGCATATCTATTTTTTCACAACCCAATAATACAAGAATTGTCTTAACTTCAGATTTCCACATATTGAAAAGTTCGAGAAGTCCTTCATAACCCTTTTCTGCCAAAGCATTTATAACAGGGCTTGCAGATGCTGTAAAGTCCGCTCCCATACAGAGAGCCTTAACGATATCAAAACTGTTTTTTATACCACCTGAAGCAATCATTTCGAATGTATACGCCTCTTTCAACTTATTTAAACTTAAAACACAATCTACTGTCCTTATCCCCCAGTTATTAAATGCATGCTGCGGATTATGATTGGACGGCCGGATGTTTTCAATTTTTGCCCAGCTCGTCCCCCCTGCACCTGCCACATCTACGACAGAAACACCTATATCAAGAAGCCTTGATGCCACCTCTGCTGAAATACCGGCACCCGTTTCTTTTACGATTACCGGTACCGGGCTCTCTTTAACAAGCCTGGAAATGCCGGATTCAATTCCTTTAAAATCCCTGTCTCCTTCAGGTTGCATCAATTCCTGTAACGGATTTAAGTGAACGATTACGGCATTTGCTTCAATGCTGTCAATGATCCTGTTCATGTTTTTCTTTGACAGGCCCCCTATAAGTTGTGCGCCTCCAATATTTGAAGCAATAAAAGCGTTAGGAGCCTTCTTTCTAACTATTGAAAAAGTTTCTTCCGTATCGGGGTCTTCAAGCATTACCCGCTGGCTGCCAACTCCAAATGGTACATTTTGATCTTCGCAAAATTCGGCAATGATTGTATTCACCCTGCCTGCATCGGTATATCCCCCGGTCATGGATGAAATAAACAGAGGAAAAGAAAACGTCCTTCCCAGCAGTGTGGCCTCCGTCGACACTTCACTCAGATTA
>JBHJOO010000206.1:0-5663 GCA_050329675.1 Balneolaceae bacterium | reverse complement strand
TCGAGCAAGGGAGCAGTAGTTTCTCTGACCCGTGAACTGGCTGTAATACATGCACGCGAAGCTATCAGGGTTAATGCGCTTTGCCCCGGCCCGCTGCAAACCGAACTGCTTATGAAATTCCTGGATACCGAAGAAAAGAGACAACGCAGATTGGTTCATATACCCATGGGGCGTTTCGGTCAGGCTAAAGAGGTCGCCAGGGCGGCCCTGTTTCTTGCCTCGGATGACTCCTCCTATGTGACCGGGACGGAATTACTGGTCGACGGAGGCATCACTGCAGCCTATGTTACTCCTAATCACCCGTGACCATTGTGTTGCGGCAGAACTCGGCATTGAAGCGGATAAAGCAGCCATCCTGGAAACCATTGCCACGGAAACCGAAGCCTACTTCAGGCAGGATTATGAAGTTTGGAAAGATCAGTTTGTAGATGCTCCTTACTTCATGCGGATCGGTTACTGGGAAGGCTATCCGAATAAAGTGAGCCATCATCATGGTTTTGACACACTCCGCACCGAAAAGAAACTCCAGTTTGAAGAGCTGGCTGAACACGTAACAAAGCTGAAGATGCCTGCCGATTACCTGCCGGCCGATAACGATAACTGGTTGGCAATGCCTGAGGGCACTACCTTTTTGTTTATGAGCATGTGTTATTTTGCAACCGCCAAAGCATCATCTTTACACCAATATGCAATCTTGTATTCTGTCCCTTCAACCGTTCCGTCATCACAGAGCTGGTTGAGAAGCAGCAGACCCGCCACATGTGGCGCCGACATTGAAGTACCTGACATTTTCTCCGTACCTCCGTTGCGTTTGGTCGACAGAATACCCACACCCGGGGCGGCATAGGAGACCGGATCTCCGAAATTGGACCAGGACGGCATAGCATCATTCTGGTTAATCGCGGCAATGGTGAAGATATTGTCATGTTGGTTTCCGGTGCGTGCCGGCGTAAATTCGGACGCGTCATCTCCGCTATTACCCGCGGCAATCGAAAAGAGAACCCCTGCTTGGGCGGCTGCCACCACGGCCTCATCAAGACTCGTATTTGTCGACCTTCCGCCCAGGCTCATGTTGGCCACATCGCCTGATTTGAAATTACCTCCAACGTGATCAACCCCACAAATTATCCAGCTCAGAAAACCGGATCCGGAGTTGTCCAATACTCTTGCAGGTACCAGTTCCGTGCTTTCAGTGACTCCCACGACATCGATGGTGTTGTAAATCGCAGCAATTGTGCCGGCCACATGCGTACCGTGACCGTTCCCGTCATGGAAGGAATTCCTGCCACGCGTAACACAGTTCTTACCATAGTCTGTGTTGACGTTCAGATCGGCATGATCAAGGTCGATCCCGGTGTCGATCACCCAGGCGAAGTTCCCGGATCGGGCCAGCGGCCCGCCCACTCTATCAATTCCCCATGGGATAACTTGAGTGGTTTCTTCTTCCTCATCTCCATTGTCATCTCCATTATTCCTGTCTGGCGGCCCACCTCCGTGATCGGGTTGGTGATGCTGGGGATCCGGGAAAAGAGAGATCTCAATATCACGGGTTATCCGGAGCACCCGATCGTCATCCCGCAACGCCTGAACATCCCGAGGGGAGAATGCTCCGGCAAAACCGGAAATTGTGTGCTGGTAGACGAAGTCAGGTTGAAATGTAAACCTGTTCGTCAGTTCTCTTAACGTGCTTTCAACCTGGTGAGCCGGAACCTGTTGCCTGTCAAAAACAACGATATAACGATCGGCTCCACGAAAATCAGCCGGTGACGTATGACCGAAATCCAATAAATGTGGTGATTCTTCAGAACTAAAATCTGATATCTGATCCTGACACGAAAAGATTAAAAACGCAAGTAACAAAATGGCAATCAGTCTGATACCCCTTGAAAAAAAAGACGAATGCTCAATACTATTCATAATACTCCTCCACTTTTCTTTATTTGTTGTCGCCAACTTTTCGTTTTATAGAAATCCCTGAATAAAAATTTACACTGTTTAAATGATTTTAACAAACTGGTATGCTATTGGTTTCCTGTTCCTATTCCATATTTTTATGCGGCTCTATCGACCTTTTGAGTTCCTCGGGTGTGACGATTTGCGGAGAGGCCCCAATCTCGCGTGCTTTGTTCAGGAATAGCTGCTGCTGTTGGGCCTCGGGCAAGACGCTGGTCGATACCAGCAGATCCTGTGCCGTGGACTTCAGGATCATGAGAGAAAAGGCAGCCAGTACCTCTTCGAGCGTAAAGTTGCAGTGGCCGTACCGGGTGACGGTGATCGGCGTATGCAGAATCCCCGGATTGGCCTTCTCGTTGTAATCCTGCTGGTGTCTCACCGGGTTTACGGGGTCCAGATCGGTGTGCAGGGTAACCAGCGGGCGTTGCAGTTCACCCGATGTTTGATAATGATCATCTATGAAATCCAATGCAAGCGGGTCCGCACTAAATTTTTCAACAACCAATCCATTAAAATTCCGACCGATGTTGTCATACGGCTGGCCTTCCAGCACCTCTATCGCATCGTTGGTGCCATGCACGTGGTGCCAGAGGATATCGACTACGGTCTCGACTTTGGTATCGTCATCTGTTGGATCTACCGGAGCTCCGGTTATTTCGAGCAACTGATTCGTTAACGCTCCATCGTTGTCAAGATCAGCGGCAATGGCAGCCCGGATTTTAGACTCAAATTCATTCCAAGCGTCAATAAATTTTTTATCTATTTCCACATCGCTCTGCGTCCAAATCGGCCAGCCTACAATTTCATTAGCAAACAGCGCATCAAAGACGACCCTGAAATCGCCGAAATAGTCCAGCTGCCACCGAAAATCGCCATAGGGACCGCATGCGGCCAAAGCTGCGTCAAAGGTCTCAGCCAGGGTTTCAATGCCCAATACAGATACCAGCCCGCCTAACGACGGTCCGGTCAGATACGATTTACGCAACGGTCGGCGGAAGATCTGTTCTGTAAGCTCCACCAGTTGAGTCAAATCATCCAGTGCGTCGAACTCTTCCTCTGTCAAAGGAAGCCCGTTCTTGTGATAGCTGGTGGTGGCAAAGGCAAAGCCGAGGTTGTTCACAATTTCCTGTACGGAAAAATCGCCGATCTCATCGTCTCTGATTTCCAGCTCTTCCAGGTTGGGATCCCGGTAGCCGGGAGCATAGACCACCAGCTCACGGTTCCAGTTGCGCGGAACACAGATCTTGTATTTTGCACCACTATCAAGTCTTCCATCCCGGCAAGTCGGTCTGAAGAGAAAATGCGTTGGACTCACTCCAGCCACCTGCTCACTCCTCTCGAGGACCGGCTCCTCAACCATCGTAAGGCTATCACAAGACGTTACACCGATGAAGATTAAAATCAAACCAAATAGAGAAAGTATACCCCATGTTCTCTGTTTCATGTTTACCCTCCTATTGTTTTTAAGAAATGACGAATTATAGACTTCTTGATTCATTCCGGTTTTTCTTCCTGAATTGGAATCCAACCGGGATTGCCCCTTCTGAATATGAATCATATCAGAAATGTGCTGATCATGCAGTGACAAACTTCGATCAGGCGGGTATCCTGTTCCTGACCTGTAATCCCTTCACGTAATATATTTCAATAATCTAATTTGGACAACTGTAAAAACTCAAGATGAATGTTCGAAAAATTGCCAGCAATAAGCTTTCAGCCCTCAATTTTAGAAAACTAATTGCTGAATATTCTACGAAACAATGACGGCATTTTTATTTAAAATAATCAATCGCAAAAATTGAGTTAAAAATCGAGTCAAATCCTTCCAATTAAAGATTGAAAAATTTGACTTTTAATATGTAAATATATAAAGTGACTAAAGAAAGATTTAAACAATGATTTGGTCAAAGAATTCATGCAGGATTCCATTTTCACCCCCATTTTTAATGAACTGGCTGAAGAAGGAAAATTAATAAGCTGGGGACTGTTGGTGCACTCCTGGGGTGATAAATGGAACTACAATTGGTATTTTATTGCTGAGAATCATCGGGCATTTCTTGATTTTTGGGATGAATTTGGAGAAAGAACAGATGACACACTGAATAAAAAATATGTGGCTTTCAAGGATCCCGACCGGATTTCCTGGGAGTATTACATGGTCTGAATTTCAGGCATCAGTAAAAACTATATGGAAGAGATCTCTGCCGAATTAGATGAAGTTCGTTTCAGTGATTTTGAGTGAGAATTACACGGATTAAATAATAAAAGATTATGAACTCTTTCAAATCCTGTTTATAAAGATGTTTTTTATGTAAAAATCACCGGGCCTGTCAAAAGCCCGATGATTTTTTGTTTGATTTGATTAAAATCGAATTGTGAAATCGACTATGGCACGAAGAAACGACCAAACTGAACATCTTCACAACTGTTCGGCGGGCAGCCGCCATTGAGGGTTGTAGTTTGTTCATTGATCAATCCCGGTATTTTAGGCCCATGACTTCGTACTATAAAGTGGACTTCGGCAGTTAACGGATTATCAAGGGATCCGTCTCCAGGCCCCGCAATATCATTTGGCTCATCACCCGGCTTGATATGGCCAGCGAACGTTGCCGTGCCGGTTCCACCTGCAATACCGCCTGCAACAGCACCAAAAACAGTTGCTTCTGCGGGATTACCCTCTCTGAAGCGTTCAGCACCACTGCAAGGTCCATCACAATTCTCGGGAGCATCAAATACCGCAACCCACACAGTGTAGGCGTGCCCCGGTTGCAATCCCCGGGTTTGGATATTTATTCTGGCTCCGTTTTTATTTCGAAGTAACGTAGCATTTGCCCCGTCTACTTCCATTTCATTGTCAGAAGGCGGCCACCAGTATAAAACGCTTTCCTGCTGGATAGCCCTGTTTGATTTTGCTGCATTTTCCGCCTGCTCTGAACTATATGATAATACATTATCGTCTATAGCCGATGCGGGGTCGGTTTGGTCGTCACAACTAAAAAGAAATAAGCCAATTAGAAGCGTAAAGCTTATTATTTTATAATTTAGAATACGCATGATTTACCTCCAAGGTTTTATGATAGTTTAGAATACCTTTTGCACCTTAATGAAGCATCAAGGACAAAAGGAATGATTGGTTTTGTTTTTAAGTTATCACACAGGTCTGCTTATCAGTGTGACAGTGCTTAATTGAGTTAAATGAGCTTGAAGACACTGTATTCAACGGCGCAGTTGAATGGTGTCTCCTCACTTCATTATTACACACACCAAAATTTCTCGATTGGGTCATCAGAAAGTTAGAAGTGCCTGCAAGTTTGGAAGAATTGCTCCGGTATTCAAAAACAGTGAGCTCACAAAAGAAGCGAATGCTTAGGGATCAGTATCTGTTGTTGTGAAAAAATATTTAGCCGTGAAAGCGTTAATAAGGGTATGCTGTAGCTAAGTGATTATATACTAAATTTCGCCGCATTAAATTCCTGATCTTACTCAGATGATTGCACCGGGCCTTGATACCGATCCAGCCAGTCGAGCGTCTCCTGAATCACTTCGTTCCAGTCTTTGGGGTAATGACCACCCTCGAGGATGGTAAAGCGCTTGTGTTCAGGCTCAGTAGCGAAATAATCAAATAGAGGCTTCCGGCTCACCTCAGGTGTTCCAAAGATCGCATCATTCTCCCCGCCGATCTTAAGTACAGGCGCTTGCAACGCAGGTGC
>JBHJOO010000402.1:0-2585 GCA_050329675.1 Balneolaceae bacterium | reverse complement strand
CCCTGCTCAGCGGCTTTATACCACCTTTTTTGCACCGATTCCGGCAGATACTGCTGATCCACCCAATGCCCGGGAAAGTCGTGCGGATATTTGTAATCCTCCGATGCATTTTTCACATCCAGGTAACGGGATGCCAGCTTATTGGCGGTTTTATCACGCAGGTGCGCAGGAACTTCTCCTGCTCCTTTTTTTCTGATTTCATCATGCACTGAAAATACAGCCCCCGTACTGTTACTTTTGGGTGATAAGGCCAGGAATATTGCAGCATGTGATAAAAAATATAACCCCTCCGGCATCCCCGTCTTCTGAAAGGCCTCATGTGCATTGTTCACCACCGTCAGAGCATACGGATCAGCCATTCCCACATCCTCGGATGCAAAAATCAGCATACGGCGAAACAGGAAGTTGGGATCCTCTCCCCCTTCGAGCATGGCACACATCCAGTAGAGCGAGGCATCCGGATCCGATCCCCGCATCGACTTGATAAATGCCGAGGCATAGTGGTAGTGCTCATCACCGGTGCGGTCGTACCGAACGCTGCGTTTCTGAATCGACTCCTTTGCAATCTCCAGGTTAATTTTTACACGGCCATCTTTACTTTTTGGAGTGGAAAGTGCTGCAACCTCAAGGGCATTCACTGCATTCCGGATATCACCTCCGGCATAATCGGCCAGGTGTTCTTTCGCTTCAGGAGTGATATCAATCTTCATATACCCAAGCCCGCGCTCTTCATCTTCCAGGGCGCGGTCAATCATTACAAGAACGTCCTGTTTTGTGAGTGGATAGAGTTCGAACAGCTGACATCTCGACAACAGCGGACTTACCAGCGAATAGAACGGGTTTTCAGTCGTGGCACCCACCAGGGTAATGATTCCGGATTCAAGATGCGGCAGCAACGCGTCCTGCTGGGCTTTATTCCAGCGGTGGATTTCATCCACAAAGAGGATGGTCTTTCGTCCATTTGCCCGCTGTCGCTGCTCCGCTTTGGCAACCACCCGTTTCAGCTCTTTGATACCATCTAACACGGCATTGATCACATCAAAAGCGGCATCGATCTCCCTGGAAATAACATGCGCCAGGGTCGTCTTCCCCGAACTGGGCGGGCCGTAAAAGATAACCGATCCGATCACCCCGCTCTCAATCATCCGGCGGAGCATCTTGCCTTTACCCACCAGATTCTCCTGCCCGACAAACTCATCAAGCGACTGCGGGCGCATCCGGGTGGCCAGGGGCTGTCTGCTTCCGGCACCGGAATCATTAACTTTTTTCGGCTGATCAGAATCGTTAAACAAATCCATGGCAGGGAATTTTGAATGATATCTTATCTGTAAATCCAAAGTACGGAATTCACAAATCACTATTCAATGGTATTGTTCTATGTTTTTTAAAGGCTGGTTTATTAGTTATTATTTACCTCCTTTGTCGGATGCAAGGTTATTTCTCTAAATCCTTTTTGTGTTCAATCCGAATCGACGAAGGATATTCTATTAGACAAATTGGAGCTTACTTCAGATTAGCAATAAAGGAATAGAGGAGAGATAGATAATTGACAGTTCAATTATTTTTAACAGTTGTTGATTCAAAAGCCAATTCAGATATAGTTCGGCTCAAATTCTTATTTATTATATTTTGCTTTAAAAAATACAGACTGTTTCCATATGCCCCGAGAATTTGATTTCCTATACTGTCATTCACATCTGGGGTTAAGACGATTTTTTCCAGATAATTCAGGTCTTTATCAAACACGTAAAAATGCTTTCTCCTTTTCTCTTTTTCCGAAAAAGAATAGTTCAAATTAAACGAAGGAGCCAAATCTGCCGGATCAAATTTGCCAATATCCGCTACTCCAACGATATATCTATCGAGTCCATAAAAACCAATCAATGCAGAATTTGTAAAAAGATATTCATTTACTTTTTGAATATTTTGATTTACTTCCTGAATAGAATTCCAACCCGTCGGATTTACATGAAAATCCTCATCGTCAATTTTTTTGATTAAAATTTCACTTGTAGAAACTTTGTAATGATACAATTCACTCCTTGATGGATAACCAAAAATAACATTATCCTCATTACAGGCTATTCTGCCATTGCTATCAAGTATTAATAAAACCCTGTCGTCAATGTTTGCATCATTGTTTTCGTAGATTAATGATTTATCATTTTTATCATAAATCCGAACGGTTCCATCATTATGAAAAATCGCGATAAACTTTTTAGTCATGCAAAAGTCTGAAACCTGTCTTACAATTCCCCCAAACTCCTCTACTGGCTCGAGCTCTTTATTAAATCCTACAAACTTCCTGTTTTCATAATCCCACACATATAGTATATCTCCGTACATTTTTATGGGTCCGGGTTTTCTATATTCATATGGCCCTTTTCCATTTTTTCCTATTTTTGCTATTTGCTCTGCCTCTTTATATAGATAAAGTAGTCCATCTTCCCGGGATGAAATACCGAATAGGACACCATTAAAAAAACCGGCTCTTTCTATTCTGCTTAGTGGTTCCAGATTTTCCAGCAAATTAATTTGCTGTTTTACATATACCTTAACACTCACGTTACTCGTCTCAGTTAGAA
>JBHJOO010000524.1:0-2241 GCA_050329675.1 Balneolaceae bacterium | reverse complement strand
TCATCTCATTGACAGGTAGCGGAATACCAATGCTCGGGTATCCAAAATCACTTCGCCATCTGATATGTTCGGAGTCTGGTAATCCTGTCGGTACAAAGCATGAATAGCAGGTCGTTTCTGATAGTCCGTATCCATGGATAATTCGAATTCCGAACCGTTCTTCGAAAGTTTCAGCAACCTTTACGGTTAACGGGCCTGCACCACAGATCACGTGCCGGAGTGATTCAAAGTGAGGAATAGGTTTATTTTCATTATAGCTATTTAAATACTGCAACAGTGTTGGAACAACACTCACAATATGTACACTTTCATCTTTGATAACAGAAAAGAATTTTTCTGAACTGAATTTTTGATTCAAAACCACCGAGCCGCCACTATAAAAAGGTGTAAGCAGTGTAACCACTGTACCATTAACATGATGAACAGGCAATACACACATCATTTTGGTTTCATTATCGATATGATGCCATTCCGATATTGCCCTTGCATCCTGAAGCAGATTACTTTGGCTTAAAACCACCGCTTTGGGTGCTCCTGTAGTGCCTGAAGTAAATACAATCAGAGCTTCAAGTTCTGCTTTATTATTTTCAGGTAAAGATACCTGGTTTGGATCCCCTTGAAATACAGTTGTGTCTTCATCACAAATCACTGTTATGATGTCTGACAATTTTTGATCACGTGCAATTATATCTGCAATTCTTTTTTCATAATCAGCTCTGACAAAAGCCAGTTTTACATTCCCCTCCTTTAGAATGTATTCGATACGGCTGTCCTCCTCACCAAGATTTACCGGCACTACAACCAGACCCAGCAGCCAGGATGCAAAATAATGAACAACGGTTTGCCAGTGATTGTGTGAAATGGTTGCGATTCTGTCCCCTTCCTCTAACTTATGTGAACTCAGAAAAGCTGCCGTTCGAACAACCAGGTTATAAAATTCCCGGTATGAAAACGCTGTTCGCTTCCCCCGTATGTCGATATAGGTAAGATAACCCGCGGGATCGGCGGACCGTTTTTGGATCAAATCACAAATATCTTTAAAAGGAAGCGGCCCGGGTTGCTTTTCGACGGTTCTTGCATGATTTATCTTTTCATCTAATGACTTAAATTTCATGAGTTCACATAATTTTTCTATTTAAAATATTATCCTCCGCTGCATGTTTTATATTAAAGTTAGCCGGAGTCAATAATTTAACAATCAGGATTATGAATTATAAAACAATCTTATTTTTTTTCACCGTTGTTTTTTTAGTCACTCACTTCTTTTTTAAACCGGATTCAACTTACATAACAAAAAATTCCGTTTACGACTTTCATTATTCAACCATTGCAGCCAATCAAATTGACACTCTCGATTGGCACCGTCCGCGTTTTTCTGAAAGGGAAGATGAAAGGAACCGTCTGGTTAATCGGATTCTGGCCCGGCAGGGCATCGAAGACTCTAAAGTATTGGATGCATTGCGTCACGTTCCCCGTCATCATTTTGTACCCCGGAATTTCAGGAGGCAGGCTTATGACAACAATCCCCTTCCGATTGGGCACGGCCAAACCATTTCACAACCATTTATTGTTGCCTTTATGACTGAAATGCTGAATCTGGAGCCCGGTGATAAGGTTCTCGAAATTGGTACCGGAAGCGGTTATCATGCGGCTGTCCTTTCCGAGTTAACTCCATTTGTTTATTCCATTGAAATAATCAGGGAACTGGGTGAATCAACTGCAAAACTTTATGATGAACTCGGATACCACACAATCGAAACCAAAATAGGTGACGGCTATTTCGGGTGGGAAGAACATGCTCCATTCGACGCTATTATTGTAACGGCTGCAGCCGGGCACATTCCCCCTCCGCTCATTGAACAATTAAAACCCGGCGGAGTAATGGCTATTCCGATTGGAAACCCATATCAAACCCAGGTACTTATGAGAGTTACCAAAAATGAACAAGGCGAGACCCGGACTGAACGCCTGCTGCCCGTTCGGTTTGTACCCATGACCGGAGAAGCACAAAATTAGATCATAAAAAAACTGTTTTCTGTCTTTTAACCTAAGTTCGGTTAATATGAAAATTAGTTTATTGATTGAAGATTTTTAAAGGTGATTCCCTCCGTCAGCTGACGGAGGGCGCAGGCCTGTCCCGACTGAAAAGTCGGCGGGGGGATGATAAATGATGAGTTATCCTGTGTTTGGAAGTTTTATCAAGTTGTCAATTACAAATATCTGCCATATTATTGAAGAATT
>JBHJOO010000106.1:0-2797 GCA_050329675.1 Balneolaceae bacterium | reverse complement strand
AAACAGATTCCACCCGGCGGGCACGCTTTACTCTATGCCGATAACAGTAACGAACAGTTTACGAAGAGCGGTAACGCCCGCTTCTTCGGATTGAATGAAGAATTTACGCCTTTCGCTATTCGCTTCGACCGGGCAACCCTGAGCCTGCCGCTATCGGGCAGGCCGGTGTTTCTGGCCGACAGCACGGGCTCCATCATCGATTACGTGGACTACACCGGCGACTGGCACAATCCGAATATTCCGGACACCAAAGGAATTTCCCTGGAGAGAATAAATCCGGATCTGCAGAGCAATGACCCGGCCAACTGGAGTTCAAGCGCATCGCCTCTGGGTGGTACACCGTTACAACGAAACTCACTGTTTCAAACCCCTGAGTTAGCAACGGCCGGAATCGGGTTAACACTCGAGCCCAACCCGTTTTCGCCGGATGGAGACGGGCGCAACGACAACCTCTTCATCCGGTATCAATTGGATGAACCCGATTACATGATGCGAATCCGGATTTACGATCGCTATGGCCGGCTGATACGAAAACTGGCCGATTCACAGATTGCCGGTTTTGAAGGAACCGTTCTCTGGGACGGCCTGCGCGACAATGGCCAGCGCAACAGAATTGGTATTTATATCGTCCTGTTCGAAGCCTTCAACAGCTCAAACGGAAGTAACCGGACATTCAAAGAAACAATTGTGATTGCAAGAAATTTAAAATAGACTATTCTTAGTAACCTGAGTTCGATTAATATGAAAATTAGTTTATTGGTTGTAGATGTTTAAAGGAAATTCCCTCCGTCGGCTGACGGAGGGCCGGGGGATGATCGACCATATTGCCAATAGCACAATTCTTCAATAATATGGCAGATACTCGTAATTGACAACTTGTTAAAACTTCCAAACACAATATAACTCATCATTTATCATCTCCCCTGCGCCCCCTTCAAAGGGGGATTTTTAATAACCTGATTTATTAATCGAACTGAGGTTAGTATTATTCTATTTCAAATAAACCGCCGCCTCTTCGAGCAGATCAACAAGAGCGGGTATGAATGGTTCATGTTCGGGTTTCATAAACACGCTTCGAAGAATCGTGACCACGTCAGAATCTTTTGCAAACTCAGGGAACTTTTTCAAAAAAAGATCCGCCGGTAATTTGTACAGGCTCAGGTAAAACCCATTCTCCTTTTGATTCATCCCGTACTGAAAAATCTTTCTGCTCAATTCTGAAATGGAAGAGATACTGCGTTCTTCGGTAATTGGGAAATAGGCCGTAATATCAAGATCCGGTTTATGATAGTTATCGAACTGTTTACTGTGTTCGATCCGGTCATAAAAATTCAGTGCAGCTCTTCTGCACGATTTTAAGATCGGGCCGAGGCCATTGCTTTGCTGCAGCGGAAGTAATTGCAAGGTTGTCCAGAGAGCGGCTGCCGAGGCACCAGCCCGTGAACATTCAAGGCTGATTTCTCCGAGGTGAAGGTCATCCGAAGTAAAATAGGTGTAGGGGGAGTTGTGTTTATAATATTTGCCAACAGCCGGATCTTTGAACAAAACCGAACCGCAGCCATAGGGCTGCAGGCCGTGTTTGTGCGGATCAATAACAATACTGTCTGCTTCACTGAACCTTTCCCAGGGTTGATCATCGATCAATCCGCTGCCTTGCAGCAGTTTAAAAAAGCCTCCATATGCAGCATCCAGATGCACGCGGATTCCCGTCGATGAAGCTGCATCCATGAGTGAATGGACAGGCTCTGTAGTTCCAAGCCCTGTAGTACCGGGTGTTACAACCAGTGTACCGATTTCGTCTGAATGATCCTGAATAAATCCGTGGTCAGGAACTCCATCTGTATCAACCGGAACGGTGATATGCTTCACTCCCAATACCTGGCAGACCCGGGCATGTGTATAGTGTGCATTGGCACTTGATGCAATCGCTTTTTCCGGGTGAATTTCACGCGCCACGAAGAGCGCCTCCAGATTGGCAATGGTGCCCCCGGATGTGAGATGTCCAAGATAATTATCACCGTATCCAACCATCTCTGCAAGCATTCCGGTCACTTCTTTTTCCATTTCTGAGGTTGGCGGGCCTCCGTCAAGTGCGTGATTATTGGGATTGATTGTCATGGCAAGAGAGTAGGCCAGCCATGCAACCGGATGCGGCGGTTTCAGCATCTGCCCTGCATAGCGGGCATGATGAAAAGGATAATTGCCTTTCAGCCTTTCAGCCAGCTTTAAAATGAGTTCGTCCGGAATTTCGTTATGCTGAAACTCCGGTGCTTCCCCGTATGAACTTCTCCATTTGTCAAGCTCATCCAGTGCTTTTTTAAGTTGATTCAGGTATGATTGATAATGATTCAAAACCGTTGATTATAACAAACTGAAAGCAATTCCGATAGAGAGAACCTGCGCCAGCTGCACCTCTTTGGAAAAATCGTCATCATAAACAAGGTCGAACTGTAATGAGGCATCCATAAACCTGTTGATTTTACCCACGATAGTATTTGAAAAATGGACATCGGTTCGGGTCAATTTTCTTTCCACGTTGGTAAAACTTTCAACACTCGTAGAATAAGTCAGATTTTCGGCCAGGCCGTATTCAAAATAGATCCCTACATTTATACCGCCTTCAAAGAGTACATTATCGCCCGGGGCAAGCCCGAAAAGCGGCCCGAGACTGGTATCAGTTACAATTGTCTGTTTAAAACCACCACCGATTTCAACACCAAAGAAATCTCTTGGAGAATAAGCAAGGCCTGCATTTTGAGTCAGATAGGCCGGGGCAAAAAATTTGGATTGAAGAATA
>JBHJOO010000619.1:0-10919 GCA_050329675.1 Balneolaceae bacterium | reverse complement strand
AATTCTTCCAGTTTTTGCAAAGTAAATTCGTTTGCACGGCGCATTTGGGGTGAGTTCGTTAATCGCGGGCCGTAAACATCAGTCAGCCAGCTTGCTATATCCATTATTTGAGAGCGCTCTGTCCCTTCTTCAATGATCTGTTGCACAATATCAAGATCCACAGTTGGCTCATGTATTGACTGCGCAAGAACCGGATGGATACATATCGTTATCAAAATAAGGGAAAGGTAGAATCGGTACATGGTTAAATATTTTTATGAGTTTTTGATTTTAGCCTGGTGTCGTGTCCACTTTAATATTACGGCAGCGGTATGGCTTGACCGCTATTTAATAGCCGCCATAACACTGGTTTTAAAAAATGTTTTAGATATAACAATTTAAATAAAAATACGCGATTGAACTCTGCCGCTGTCGTAAAATATTTAAAAACATTTCTTTTGAAATAAACATGTCAAATTTACCTTTGTCACGACACCAGGTCTTTATTGTACTTTAGCTGCTCCCATGTAAAAATATCCGGCTATTTTAGGCAATTTTTTTTCATAAAAAGCTTCAATTTGCACATTTTGGAAGTGGCTGCTGATGAGTTGGGCCATATCACGGTTCAGATGACAGCCATCTGCTATTTTTTTCTGAACGGGAGTGAGCAGATTTTGCCATTTTTGGATGTGGCTTTCATTGCTAAGCCCGTGTTCCATGAAATGAAACGAAGCACCCGGCTTTAATACACGGACTATCTCATGAAGTGCCTTATGGATATCCGAAACACTGCATAGTGTGAAAGTACTTACCACACAATCAAAACTTTTATTGGTGAATGGTAAATTCTCACAATTGGCTATCTTATGCTCTACCGGTATTGATGATTTTTTTATTTTCTTTTTTGCAAGAGATGTATTTCCAGGATTCAGGTCAATGGCTGTTAATTTATCAACTTTTTTCGGATACAGCAGAAGATTATGGCCTGTACCAAACCCAATTTCCAACACATCACCATACACATCAGAAAGTAATTCGTTGCGATATTCATCAATTGTTTTGCTTTTCAGCGACCACTCAAAAAGCCAGGGTAGAATTTTGTTTGAATAGATGCCCATTTATACTTTTACAGAGAAGACCACTAATATATGAATTCCTGAATTGTCGTAAGCATTTAAATTGCGATTTTGTCGATTCGTATCAGATTTGTACCTGGATTGTTGGTTAGTTGTGTGTTGTTAGTGGTTTGTTGATTGTTGTTGATGCCTAAATATGGTTGACCACAATTAACAACTGACAACTGACAATAACAACTTTCTATTTTACGAGACAATCCTTTTAACTATATGTTTTAGATATTCGGAGTCAGGAGTTCAGAAAATTAAAATAGTAGTAAATATATCCACTTACTGGCTAAACAGTTTATTTATTCCAAAAATCACGCCATGATCTTTTGTAAATCTTCCGGCTTAACAGGTTTGGAAATAAAATCAGCTACTTTTTCATCCCAGGTTACTTTATAAAGTTCTCCATTGTTTTGATCAATTTTAGAGCTGATTACATAGATTTCGATATTTGAATTTGAATTCTTTCTTAATGATTCGAATTCAGATAGGAATTCCCATCCGTTCATCAGGGGCATATCGATATCCAATAAAATCAGTTCAGGCAATGCTTCTGACCTCTCATGCATTTTGGTCAAAGCTTCAAGTGCCTCTTCACCGTTTTCAAAAATGAGAATATCGCGACTCAGATTATGTTTATCGATGATTTTCTTGACTCCATAGGCATAGATTTTATCATCATCGATAATACAGACGCATTTTACTGTACTCATGAAAGTTTTAATTTAAATGTTGTTCCTTTGTTAATTTTGCTTTCAGCTATTATTTCTCCACCCATTGATTCAACCTGGTTCTTAGTGATGAACAGGCCAATCCCTTTTGCATTTTCATTGCCATGAAAGGTTTTGTACATCCCAAACAATTTATCTCCGTGTTTATCAAGATCAATCCCGAGGCCATTATCCGATATATTGAAATAAACATGACCCTTTTTTTCGTATGCTTCAATTTGAATGACAGGCTGCCGATCCGGATGTCTGTATTTTATGGCATTTGATAATAAATTAAGCAAGATGCTTTCAAGATAAGCTGGATTGTATTTAATCGTTAAATCATCCTGAAAATTTTCTTTAATTACAACATTGTGAGCAATAATATCGGTTGTCAAAATTTCTTTAATTTTATGAAAATAATTTTTAAGATTTATTTTTTTCAGATTTGTATCAACCCTGGTTTGATTATCAACAATTTTATTTAAATCCTGTATCGTTTCATTTAATCTATCGGAGGCGGTTTTAAGGTGTCCCAATAATTCTTCCTTTTCGCTGTCCGATTCTTCATCGTCATAGAGCGAAAGCAGCATGGAAATATTTCCGGCATGATTCCTTAAATTATGAGAAACGATATGAGCAAAATTCAGCAGTCGTTTATTTTGGTCGCCAACAATACCAATCGTTTCACTTAATTCTATCTCTTTCTTTTTTCTAAGGGTAATATCAGTTACAACAATCAATACCGCCTTCTTGTCGGAATCGGGCATATGAAAAGGAACTTTAAAAGCCTGATGCCACTCTTCTTCGCCTTGCTGATTGATCATATAGCCTTCTTTAATAAAATGAGGTTCACCGGTTTCAATGACTTTCCGGGTTGATTCATTAAATTTTTCTGCCTGTTCTTTGTCAATTCCGAGATCTGCATCGTCTTCCCCAATAAGTTTTTCGGGTGTAAGATTGAAATAGTCGGCCGCGGCCTTGTTTGCCATGAGTATGCAACCGTTTATATCTTTCACAAACACCTGATTCGGCATGGTATCAAGTATCGCCTGGAGTTGTTTTTTTAGATTCAGGTTGGCGTCAATCAGCTTTTTTTGTTCGGTTATATCTGTGATATACCCGTGCCACATTACACTTTTATTCTTTAATTTTTCAGGCCTTGCCCTGCCTCTCAGCCAGCGAAGGCCTTTTTTGGGTAAATTTACCCGGTAATCAAGCTCCCAGTCTTCAAGTGTCTGATATGACTTGCTGATACTTGAATTTACCAATTCAAGGTCATCGGGGTGAATTCGATCGAAAACTATGGCTGCATCTTTCTTAACATCTTCAGGTGATATTTCATACACATCTCGTATTCCATGACTTGAAAATGGAAAGCGAAAAGTTCCATCCGGGAATTGCTGGTACTGGTAAATCGTACCTGGAATTTGTTCGGAAAGTTTTTTCAGTGTTTCATCACTTTCTTTCAATTTTTCTTCCGCCATTTTTCGCTCTGTGATATCAACAACTGTCCCCAAAACGCCGGTAATTTTTTCTTCCTTGTTGCGAATGGGGGCGTAAAAACTTTGTGCCCACCCGGATCTTCCGGTTTCCGGAACTTCAAAGTAATAGTCATCTGTTTTTACGAATTCGCCTGCCAGTGCTTTTTTATGTAAACGGTCGAGTTTTTTTTCTTTAACATGCGGAAATAACTCCAGGGCAGTTTTTCCCAGGACCTCCTCAGATTTATAACCGCTTATTTTTTCCATTGACGGATTCCAGTGAATGTATCTTAAATCCTTATCACAAACATAGATGCCATCCGAAGTATTAGAGATAATTTGGTTGAAAAAGTGGTGGGTTTCTAAAAGTTCATATTCAGCTTTTTTACGGTCGGTTATATCCCGGAGAATGCCTTCACTTCCAATTATCTCTTTGTTTTCATCATATATCAAATGAGAGTTAGCCGAAACATAAACAAGTTTATCAGATTTTGTTTTGAGCCTTATCTCAAAATCTGAAACGGACCCCTCTTTTTTTAATTTATCAACAAGCTTTATTTTGTCTTCCGGATTTTTATAAAAAAGGGATGTGTTATTACCAATAATTTCTGATCGCTTGAAATCTGTGTAATTTTCAATGGATGGGCTTATTTCAATAATGATTCCATCTCTATCTGTTCTGTAAAAAACATCCTGTACGTTTTCAAAAATGCTTCTGTACTTTTCTTCACTCTCTTCTAATTTAAGTTCTGCATTTCTTTGATTGGTTATATCTCTTGCAATACCAAATGTGCCAATTATTTTTTCATTATCATCATAGAGCGGAAGCTTTGTTGTGGATGACCATTTAATCGTATTATTTTGATCATTCAGTACTTCTTTTTCAATTTTGCCTAAAATCGGTTTACCGGTTTCAATTATTTTTCTCTCATCGTCAAAAGCCGCTTGTGCATGTTCATCGTCAAAAAAATCAAAGTCAGTTTTCCCTACTGCCTCTTCCGGGTGGTTTAACCCAAATTTTAAAGCGCACGCATTATTGATTTTGGTAAATCTGCTTTCCGTGTCTTTGAAAAAGATACTATCTGGAATATGATCCATTAGTTTCTTCAGAAAAAACTGATCATCAAGTACCTGTAGATTTTTTGAGGACTTCATAGCTCGGAGGTTCAACGTAAACTCTAATTAATTTATCGGCTGTAAATTAATGAAATTAAATCCCTTATAAAGAGAAACTTTTTATGTAATGTTACCATCGTTTTTTCAATAAATCCTATTCTCACAGCAACTACATCGCCATGTTGTACAAACAGGGTTAGTTATTCACAATGTTTCAATCAATTTCTCAATTTCATCATTTACAGATTCCAGAATTTTACCTTCATCTTCTTTGGATGATTCCTGATTTCTTCTGGTTTCAAAGAGTTCTTCAGCAATAGTAAGGGCTGCCAGAATCATAACAATGCTATCCGGCTGATTGGTAAGTTTATTCCGGTATGTTCTGAATTTGTCATCCACATAGTTCGCAATCATCTTCATACTTTCCACTTCATCATCGTTTACTTTAAGAGGAATCTGTTTACCGAGTATGTTAACTTTAATGGATTGCATGTATCAGATTAGCTTTCAAGATGTTTATCAATTTTTTCAATCAGGCCATTAACTTTGTGCCTCATGGCTATTCGTTCGGACTCACTGATAGCTGAAAAAATATCACTTTGGCCTTTTTGTAATTCTTCAAGTTTACTGCGCAGCCGCATGTTTTCTCTGCTGAGATCCCGGTTCTTCTTTTTTAAAGTTTGAACATGAATTTTTATCTGTTCCAGCAGATGACGGAATTTTTCCTTTTGAATATCAGGTTCAGTCATTTTTTAAAGATTGATTATGATCGCAACTTTGCATCAAATTCTTTTTCCAAAGTATGGACAATTTTTTGAACTACAGGTTCTACGTCTTTGATGTTCAGTGTCTTATTACGATCTAAAAAAGTTAACCTAAAAGCAATACTTTTTTTGTTTTTTCCCAGGTTTTCTCCTTCATAGACATCAAATACTTCTGTGGTTTTTAAAATTTCACCGGCAGTTGATTGGATCATTTTTCTTAAATCCCCTGCGCGAACGTCCTCGCTAACGATAAAAGCAGCATCAAACTCGAATGGCGGGAATTTGGATACGGGTATGAACTGATCTGTAACTCCGGTTATATCGCGATTGTATAGTTCTGTTATATCCACTTCGGCGGCAAAGGCTGGTAAACCGACATCAAACTCCTTAAGGAGGTCTTCCGGGAGACGTTGTATCCGGGCAATGGCCTGTTTGTCTAAAATATATTCAAGGGTGATATTATCAGTAGCTTGCTCTTTTAATTGATGGGATATATCCAGTTCTTTAAAAAAAGCTTCCATATCGGATTTTAAATCAAAAATATCAAACAGTTCAGCTTCACTTCTCCAGGTTTCGGCCGTTTTGTAACCGCAAATTCCGATTAATAAATGGCTGTGTTCTTTGATACCCTCAATCCAGGTTCCGATTTTGTCATATTTGTATATGTGGCCTATTTCAAAAAAGCGAAGTGATGATGCATTTCTGTTTAAATTAAATGACAATGACTTCAAAAAACCACCCAGAAGAGATGTTCGAAGGGTTGTATTTTCCTGGGAAACGGGATTTAATGTTTTGATTTGTTCTTTTTTGTCAGAAAGCAAATCAGACTCTTTTGGCGACAGGAGCGAATTGGTCGTGATTTCTTTATATGACAGAGACCTTGCCGTTGTCCGCAGTTTATTATGAAATATTTCCCATTCGCTTAATGGTTCAGGTGCAGCAAAAGAAACAGAATCGGGAACAGGTATTTGGTTATAATCGATGATTCGGCCTACCTCTTCAATTAAATCTACCTCGCGTTCAATATCCGGGCGGAATGTTGGAATTGTACAGGTTAAGATATCACTGTCTTCCATTTTGTTTTGAATTTCAAGCCTGCTGAGAATGTCAGATACAAACTCCTGTGTTAATTCAGTTCCAAGCAGATGATTTACACGGGATGTTCGTAATCTAACTTCTTTGGGATCCGTTTTAACCGGATTCACATCTACACACCCCTCAATAATGTTTCCTCTGCTTATTTCTGCAATCAGCTCGGCTGCCCGTTTAGCAGCGGTTAACTGCATATTGGGATCAGTACCTCTTTCAAAACGATATGAACTGTCAGTTTGAAGAGCCAGTGCTTTGGAGGTTTTTCGGATAGATGATGGATCAAACCAGGCACTTTCTATCAAAATCGTTTTAGTATCCAGTGAAACTTCGGAACTTTCCCCGCCCATGACCCCGGCTATTGCAACCGGTTCCCGGCCATCGCATATGAAAAGTGAACCTGCGGGAACAGTTCGTTCAACATCATCAAGAGTTTTGAAAATTTTTTCTTTATCAAATGATTTTACAACAATTTTTTTCCCCGAAATCTTATGATAATCAAAAGCATGAAGGGGCTGCCCACATTCATGAAGTATGAAGTTGGTTGCATCAACTACATTATTAATGGGTCGCAGCCCAATTGATCGCAGCCTGTTTTGCAGCCATTGAGGTGAGTCTTCAACCGTCACATTTTCAACAATCATACCTGCATATCGATGACACTTGTCAGGATCCTCAATAGAAATACTGATTCGCTCATCCAGGGAACCGGCTATTGTAGCTTCAACATTGTACGGATTTTTTAGCTTCTTATTTAAAACGGCAGAAAGATCTCTCGCAACACCAATATGGCACGCCGCATCCGGCCGGTTGGGTGTAAGGCCTATTTCAAACGTGGTATCTTTTTCTGTACCGAGAGCGTTTTGCAGAGGCATTCCTGGTTCAAATTTACTATCTAAAACAAGAATTCCCGAGTGATCATCTCCGAGGCCAAGCTCATCTTCAGCACAGATCATTCCTTCCGAAACTTCACCCCGTATTTTCATTTTTTTGATAGTCAATCTTGATCCGTCAGACATGGCAACCGGCAGCGTTGTCCCGGTTTTTGCAACAGCAACCTTTTGTCCAGCCAATACATTGTCGGCACCGCATACGATTTGAACTTCTTTATCACCCTGGTTTACGCGACAAACTTTTAAACGATCCGCATTCGGATGTTCATGAACTTCCAGTACTTCGCCAATAACAAACCCTTCAAAGTCATACCCCGAGGGTTCGAATTCTTCAACTTCGAGTCCCAATAGCGTTAATTTATCGGCTGTCTCTTCCGGAGTCAGATTAAAATCGAGATATTGTTTAAGCCAGTTGTAGGAGATTTTCATAATTGACTTTTATTACAAATAAAAAAATTGATTTTTGATTAAAGCAGAGGTTTACCTGAATTGTTGCAGAAAGCGTATATCGTTTTCGTAAAGGGTACGAATATCATTAATTCCGTATCGCAGCATGCAAATTCTGTCAACACCCATACCAAACGCAAACCCTGTGTACGCCTCGGAATCAATATCAACTGCAGTAAACACGTTGGGGTCTACCATACCGGCACCGAGAATTTCAAGCCACTTGCCTTCCTTTTCAGAACCCCACCAGATGTCCATTTCCATACTGGGCTCGGTAAAAGGGAAAAAGGAGGGACGCACCCTGTATTTTACATCACTTCCATACATTAATTTTGCGAACATAACCAGTGTTTCAATGAGATCACCAAGAGTTACTCTTTTGTCAACGTATAAACCTTCAACCTGGTTAAACTGGAAATAGGACTTTGCAGTTACAGCTTCATTTCTGTAAACACGTCCGGGCATGATCGCCCGTATGGGTGGTTTTTGTTCTTTCATCAGCCGGATCTGCACGGGTGAAGTGTGTGTTCGTAAAACAAGGTCTTCTTTATTGGATGTATCAGATTTCCGGATAAAGAATGTATCCTGCATGTCACGTGCCGGGTGGTCTTCCGGGAAATTGAGAGCCGTAAAATTATGAAAGTCGTCTTCAATTTCAGGCCCGTCTGCGATAGAAAATCCAAGCCGAAGAAAAATTTGTTTGATCTGATCAAGAGCCTGAGTCAGGGGATGAAGTGATCCTGTATAGGCAGGGGCAACGGGCAGTGTGATATCGTCTTTGGCAGAAAAAGAAACGTCTTGTGCCGATTCAATCTGTTTTTGCGCCTGTCTGAATTTGATTTGAGTAAGATTTTTTACTTCATTCATTGCTTTTCCAACAGCGGCTCTCTCACTTGCTGGTATTTTGCCCATTAACCCGAACATGCTTTGCACTTCACCATTCCGGGAGAGAAATTTTAACCTGAATGCCTCAAGGTCCTTCTCATTTTCAATGGATGCCCCTTCCACTCTTTTTTTTAGATCTTCAATTTTATCAAGCATAAATAATGTACATTGTTTAAATGTAAACGGGATGTGGAAACAATCTCAAAACGGCAGGAGACATAAAAAAACCGGCAACCCATTTAAGACTTGCCGGTTAAGGTAAAAAAGTTGGGATTAATTAACCGCTTCTTTTACAATTGCTGAGAATGTATCAGGATCGTGAACGGCAATATCAGCCAGCATTTTTCTGTTGATATCAATATTGTTTTGTTTCAGGCCGTGTATGAAATTTGAGTAGGTAGTTCCGTTCAGCCGGGCGGCGGCGTTTATACGTGTTATCCAGAGCTTGCGAAATTCACGTTTACGAACCTTGCGATCACGGTATTGATAAAGTAAGGCCTTCTCAACCGCATTTTTCGCAACAGTATAAACGTTTTTGCGTCTGCCCCAGTAACCTTTCGCCTGTTTTAAGATTTTACGGCGACGGCGACGGGAAGCCACCAGATTTCGTGATCGTGGCATTTTTGTAACGTTTTTTGTTTGTAATTTTTGTTAACTGTAAGGAAGAAGTTTCTTTATGGCTTTCTCATTGGTTTTATCAACCAGTGTATCTTTACCAAGATTACGTTTCCTTTTACTGGATTTTTTAGTCAAAATGTGGCTTTTAAATGCTTTCTTTCGTTTTATTTTACCGCTTCCGGTAATTTTAAAACGTTTTTTAGCACCACTGTTTGATTTCATTTTAGGCATTTGATTGTCTTTTTCCTAAAGTTTAAAAGATAACAAAGATAAGTATATCCTGAATTCTATAAAAGTATTGTTTTATAATTTCTTACAACCTCATTTGATTCAACCTGTATTTCTCACAAATTATCATGTGATTTACTGTTTCGCTATAAGTCGATCAATCTGATCAGCTATTTTAGCTGTCTCAAGTGCAATGTAGGAATCAAATTGGGTATGCGTTTTTAACTGTATAGATTTTAAAAACTGTACTACTGAAAGTTCTGCTGTTTTAGCTGCATCAAAAGTCTTGGCTGAATAGTGCAGAATTCCCCTTTCACTTTTTGTGATTCTTACAGATTGGGTATTTGCATTACAATCAAAGTACACATTGCTTCCAGAAATCAGCCTTCTGTGAGTTTCTTCTTTGCCGGTTGAAAGGTAAATAAGAGAAGCAGATGATCCGTTCGCGAATCTTATAAATATCTGAATGCCCGTTTGAATATCGTCAATAGTTATAAGAGCAGGTTCAATGTGATTGATTTTAATACCCATCCAGTTGAGTATAAATGCAAGTTCATCAACCCAGTGATCCCGAAACCCAACAGAGGAGGCCTGAAATTCAGAACGGCTTTCTTCTTTTATAATTTGTATAAAAACAGGTTTTTTTAACTGTTGTTTGAACCATAGGGTTGATGGAGTAAACGATGGCCAGTGTGAGAACTGAACTTGTACATTTGCTTCCCTGGCTGCGTGATGAATCTTTTCCAGATCTGTAATTTCAGTTGGCAGCCTGGAAATAAGGTAAGTATGAAATCCTTTTTTAATTAAACTAAGTAGACCGTTCAAATTTTGATCAGAGTCATCAATTAAAAGACAAACATCAGCATTTTTAATGTCCTGCACTTTTTTAACGATAATTACTTCAGTTACTGTAGAAAGTGCTCTGAGGTGCTTTTCCCAGGTTAAAGCTCTTTTAGCATCACCGATTACGCCTATTTTCATTTCAGGTAATTATGATAGAAGTTGGCTAAAGATGCCACGTCTGATTCAGTAAAACAAGAAGGGATTTAAAATTTTAATCGGGCATAATTAATGCCAGAATAAAATAAAGCAAAACCATGGTTCCAAAAGATGAAAAAACAAGGATTAAGAAGAGAATGCGGACAATTGTTGAATCCCACCCGAGATATTCAGCAAATCCTCCGCATACACCTGCAATCATTTTATCAGTGCGTGATTTTTTTAGTTTAGCTGGCATAGATGTCCTTTTAATTCACTTTTTTAATGTAATTACAGATAATATTACGCAGTAATTTTCGAAAGGTTACAATCTATATAAAAAAAACTAATAATCTAAAGCTTGAAATTAACCGGCAATGTAAATTCTACCTGGATTGGTTTGCCGTCCTGATAAGCCGGTATAAATTTTGCCATTTTTATTACACGAAGTACCTCAGCATTTATTTCGGCTCCAGCACCCTCTTTAATTTCAGGATTTTTCACATTGCCTTTTTCGTCAACAATAAATTTAACAACAACCCGGCCTCCTAAATTATGCTCTTTGGAAAATTCGGGATAATTGAGCTGTTCCTGAATCCCTTTG
>JBHJOO010000493.1:0-11110 GCA_050329675.1 Balneolaceae bacterium | reverse complement strand
AATGCTGTCACCCATTTCGATGAATACCGGGGTTCCAGATGCAACAGTGCACCGGCAGGTGACACATGGAAAACCAATTCGGTATTGTACTCCAATTCATCATCTTCATACAGGTAGGTAACCTCTGCAGCATCGAAACCCGGATAAACCTGTCTCCTAACGGACTTATATTGAAATTTCTCTGATTCCCATGCACTGTTTTCCAAATAATAGCCTGCAATTGACACGGCCTGTTCATTTTTTAAAAATTGAGGGCGTTGCTGTAAAAAATCACTGCGCAGCTCTCCTGTCAGGGGCATTTCCGGCTGAAAATTAAACCGTATCCTGTTTACGAGTACTGTATCTGAATTCAAATAGGATAGCGTCTGATCCGAAACTGACACAGCACGCCTGAGTGCATCCGGGTTTAGCAGCCTGTCGGGTATTAGTTTCAAATCATTTTTAAAGCTGAGCCATTCTCCTGCCTCATTTAATTCAATCAGCAGCGGCACGACCATCGGTTCTTCATTGTAAGTGTCATCCTCATTCAGGAATCGTGACGGAGGATGTCTGGATTCAACTCTTACATTCCAGTAAAATGGGTTGAATGTGTTATATTTATCTGAATTTTTAAATTCCTCAAGAACTGTTTTTTTCTGCAGTGTGTCCAACAAACTGGATCGAACCTTAAATGAAGTAAAAGAGAAAACGCCGGTCATAGAATAACCTAATTCGCTGAGTTTCTCCATTGCCACATTTTTGGCATTTACTTCACCCAATGATGAATCGGTAATTCTGAGAGGATGGCCTAACGACATAAACCAAAAAAAACCGGCTGCCGCAAGTACTCCCAAAATGATAAAAACCCAGTCTTTTTTAGCTGTATCGGTAATCGGTATAAAAATATTTTTTTTCAACGTTATATAAAGATATTCGCCACTTTTTAAACAATTCGAAATATTCCAAATAATGTTTCAAATGCAGCCGGAATATTTTAAATCAAAAAGATGTTACCAACATAACATAATCCGTCTGTATTCAAAAAAAGGTATTGTATATGTGCTTGGTCGTTTTTGGTTTTAAAAATCATCCTGAATATAACCTAATTTTTGCATCTAACAGAGATGAATATTACGACCGCCCTGCCTGCAGCGCGCGAATTTGGAATGAGGGCCCTGATATCATAGCAGGAAAGGATTTGGAAAAAAATGGTACATGGCTTGCAGTAAGAAGATCAGGAAGTTTCGCGGCTGTAACCAATTTCAGAGATCCGGCAAATATAAAGCCAGATGCCCCAAGCCGTGGTAAATTAGTAACCGAAAGCCTGCAGCCTGGCATGGAGGCTGAAGAGTTTTTGGCAAGGCTTAGACGAAAAGCTGATCTGTATAATGGGTTCAATTTATTGTTAGGCGATGGAAATAATCTTCTCCATTTTTCAAATTATGAAGGAAGAATAAATAAAATTAAACCGGGTACATACGGATTGAGTAATGCGCTTCTTAATACTCCCTGGCCAAAAATTAAAAAAGCCAAAAGAAAATTCAGAAAAGCCTTATCAAAAAAAGAAATCTCCGATGACCATTTGTTTGAAATTCTTACGGATACGGAAAGATTTGACCCGGATGAATTACCTGAAACCGGCCTTACCCCAGAAATGGAACGGGCTGTTTCATCAATTTTTATTCGAACTGAAAACTATGGCACACGATGCTCCACTCTGCTTTTTATAAAAAGAAATGGAAATTTGAGATTTGTTGAACGCTCTTATATACCCGGAAGCACTGAAGTTGAAAATGAAATTATCCACACAGTCATTAATTCCTCAGATACTCACTTTTAAGCTTTCTTACTTAATTGTAACCTCAGTTCGATTAATAAATCAAGTATTGAAAGTCCCTCCGTCAGCTGACGGAGGGCGCAGGAGGAATGACAGGCCATGTTGCTATCAGTATAATCTTTCAATAACATTGCTGATATTTGAATTTGTCATCTTAATACAATATTAAACTTTTGATAACTAATCACTTTTCATCCCCCTGCCCCCTTCAAAGGGGGATACTCCTTTAACAGCTTCGAACAATACACTATTTATATATGAGATTCCGAACAAAAACTGTCAGGTCTCCCCGATATTTTATCGTTGACATAACACTACACTACCCCCTGGCATAGGCACGAACATCTGCCATATCCACCATAAGATCGAACAGATCCGTATTCTTCACAAAAGTTGGAATCCGGTCACTGCCTGGGCCCCATGCAGCTAATTCCACATAATCGGCTGTGTGATTGGTTCCTATAAAATAAATCCCATTATAATTAGCTAATACACCCGATATCACGCCAACCGCACCCTGCCGGTCATGAAATGGTGCCCTGAAGTTTCCTTCAAATGCCTGTTTAATCATCAGGGCTTCATCATTCTTAATTTGAGTATTGGTTGCATACTCAATGATGTCTTTAATTTTTTTAACCGGTACACTGCTTAGTGAGCCGTTTAATTGCAGGTCATTCACTTCACTCTTAATCCAGTCAAAGCTGCGGCGATAATTATAGAGAGTAGCCATGAATCCGGGCGAATCACCATAACCGCTTCCGAGTCCGCTTAAACCTGGATTTGCATTGCCATGATCTGTAGTAAGAATCACAAGAGTATCATCCCGGCCATTGGTAAAATCCATTACTGTTTTAATTGCATCATCAAATGCAATCTGATCATAGATCAAACCTGCAGCATCATTTTCATGTGCCCCGTGATCCACCCTGCCGCCCTCGACCTGAAGTATAAATCCATTCGGATTCTTTTCAAGCCTTTGCAGGGCAGCATCAGTCATTTCAGCAAGAGTAGGTATTCTCTTTTGAAGCTCCGGTAAAAAGTTGTAATCCACCATATACGGCAGGTGGGATTCGCTGAATAAACCCAGGAGTTTGCTGTTACGTGTTGCTCTGCCGAGTTCATTTTTCGAATGCACAATTGTATAAGCTTTACTCTTGAAGACTGAATAGAGATCCTTTTCGTCTTCACGTATATCCGGTGAAAAATGTCGGTAGCCGCCGCCAAGTAAAATGTCGATATTTCGCTCCGATAACTGAACAGCTATTTCATCTTCCATCCAGCGGTCCGGCATATTAACCGCAAAACCGGCCGGTGTTGCATGGGTAATCCGGGTGGTTGTCACCAGTCCTGTTCCCTTACCCGCATCTCTGAAAATTTCACAAATTGTTTTATACTGCTCATCATTGGGGCCCCAGTTTACGGCATTATTGTTTATTCGATATCCGCTCCCCCATGAAGACGCAGCCGAAGCCGATCCTGTTACCGTAGAGTTCAGGGAGGCCATATCCATCAGACCCCGATGGTATTCCCTGTCCGATTCATATAATTTTACCCAGTTGGTTTTGTCGCCAAACTGATCCTGTTTCACCAGATCTGCAAGTGTAAAAGTCCCCGCACTCATCCCGTCAGATACCAGAAAAATTACATTTTTGGCATCACCAAAATTGCTTTTATACTGACTTGCTTTTGGGCTGCGCGCAATAACACCACTCCCCAGTGCCATGGTTGAAAGTGCTCCTGCTTTTAAAAAATCGAGACGGCTTAATTTACTATAACTCATAATCTTTTATTTATTGAAAGATTTAATTTTGATAAACATGTTTCTCATTTCTGATCGAAAGAATTCAAAGTAATTATGATCTATAACAATTTCATTATTTGTATTGGTTTCAGTGTAATATTTAATGATATCTTTACATTAATCCATATCACACAATAGAAGGTTCTCGCCAAAAGCCGTTCCGATTAAAAATCTGTTCTTGTAAAAAACAACCGATGATGCACCTGATATTTGTGTGCCATCATTACTGTAAATTAGTTTCACTTCAAAACGATCGCCCGCAGGTGTAATTTCAAGCACCTGGGATGGAGCTTTAGCATCCGGATCGGACATGAAACGATTCGAAGCAAGTAAATCAGGCTGGCGGGCAATCCATAAATTTCCCTCTGTATCTATGTTTATATTATCCGGCCCTGTACCAATATTTTGTTTTTTCAGATAAACAGGTTTGCCGGGATGATCTAATTGAAAAACCTTTAAATACCCTGTAGTCGTTTCTGCTACATACATTCTGTTTACCGTTGTATCAATTGCGATTCCATTGGGAAAATCAAGATTTTTAATAACAAGAGCGAAATCATTTCCATTGAAATATCCAATGCTGCCGGTACTTAGCTTAAAGAATGTATCCATTGTACGGGAAAATCTGCTTCGGGACCTTCCGTCGTTAGTGAAGTAAAATTTACGGTCATCAGTTGCTGCAATATTGTTCGGTGAAATAAGATAATCGCTCTTAATCGTCTCAATATGCTTTAGGCCCTTTTCATACGCAAGTTCAAAAATCTCAATGGTTGAAATATTTCCTGCCCGGCGGTTGATAACAAACAGCCTCTGAATGTTTTCCTTTGTCTGATAAAGGCTGAAACCATGAGGTTTAAAATCATTCGGATACGATGCTTCCAGCTCCACCGGAGCCGGTTCCCGTTCATTTAAATCCAGCAGATAGATGCCCCCGCGTACATCCTTTCCTTTATCTGCCTCCCTGCGATTGTATCCCGAGATATAGGCCAATCCCTTTTCGTAGTCAAGCTGGATATCTTCCGGGCCGGATATGCCGTAAATTGGCTGACATGTACCTGAAAAAAAGTTTTCTGCCTTATAAAAACCTCCCAGGACTGATACACGCTCATAAATATATCCTGCGGCAGCAATCATTAAAAGAAGAACCAGAAAAATCTTTATAAACAGTTTTTTACGCTTTTCCATTAATCCGTTTCGCAGACTATTCGTATCATGACATTTGTACCGGAATATTTTAAAAACCTTCGAGGTCTTGTATATTAATTAATTTATTGTGGAATATCTGAAAATTATTAAGCGGCTATCGGCGTATAACTGTAACTAAATGAACGATTCAAAAAGAAAACCCCGGCATATTTTAGAAAGATATTCCCTGATAATAAACAGGTATGCAGTACTGATCACTGTTATTTATCTCTTTATTACCGGTTTCGCCATACATTATACGATCCAAAATCTTGGTATTAACAGCAATACATCCGAGATGTTCGATCCGGAGCTTCCTTTCCGTGAGAAACAGGAAGAGTTTAACGAGTTATTCCCGCTTACCAAAACAAATTTTACAATCGTTATAGAAGGAGTCAATCCTGAAATAACCGAGATCACTGCCCTCCAACTCTACAGCGATCTGAAAAAAGACACCTCACATTTCGAAAATTTATTTTTACCAGGTGCTGATGATTTTTTTAAGAAAAACCAATTTTTATTTTTGGATAAGGAAGATATTGAAAATCTAACGGACAGATTGTCCCGGTCAAATGTTTTTTTATCCCTGCTGGCGCAGAATAACAGTTTAAGAGGGTTTTTTATTCTTTTAGATATGGTTTTGGATCAGGGAAACGAAGAACAGGTCCTGCAGATGAATAATCTGTTTGGGCAGGTGAGTTCAACCATTGACGGACGACTGAATCAAAAAAATAATTACCTCTCCTGGCAAAAATCTTTTGGAGGAGCCGAACTGACCGACCAGGCTGATATTCTGTTTATACAGGTAAAACCTAAAATGGAAGAAGAACGCATTCTCCCGTCAAAGGGATCGATTGACGCTGCCCGGAAACTGGCTTTAAATTATACCAACGATCAGGTTAGAGTGAGAATTACCGGAAAAGAAGCCATGGGGATTGAAGAAATTGAAAGTGTTACACAGGGAACCATACTTGCTTCTGTTCTTGCGCTCTTTTTCGTTTCAATCATTCTGTGGATCGGACTACGGTCATTCAGGTTGATAACAAGTTCCATAATAACACTCATTGCCGGCCTTGCTATAACAATGGCTTTCAGTGCCTGGGCTATTGGTGAACTGAACATGATTTCTGTTGCATTTGCAGTTCTCTATATAGGTCTTGGCATCGATTATGCCATCCACTTTTCCCTTAAGTACAATGAATTTATCCTTGGGAATTACTCTTCTGAAAATTCATTTTTTTCAACTGTTAAAGATGTAGGGCCTGCATTGCTTTTAACATGCCTTTCAACAGCAATCGGTTTCTATGCTTTTTATCCTACCTCTTTTGATGGTGTTTCCGAACTTGGGCTAATCGCCGGAACAGGAATGTTTATCAGTTTTGCAGCCACATTCTCTTTGCTTCCGGCTCTTTTAAAGATTTTTAAATTTGAAAAAAAAAGAGTAACCGAAATTACGCTTACTGCCCCTTTCTCAGAAACACTGAGCCACATTCTGAATACCCGAAAAAAATGGTTCAGAGTGATAGGAATTTCAACAGCAATTCTTTCTTTATTCCTGATTACCAGAATTGAATTCGACTATGACCCGATCAATTTAAGGGATGCAAAATCTGAATCGGTGTCAACCCTGATGGATCTAATCGAGGCTGACCGTCTGAGCCCATGGAATGTTGAAATTCTTGTACAAGACAGCGTTTCAGTCAGGCATTACACTGATCAAATTAAAGAAATCGAGTCCTCCGGACGGGTTTTAAATCTCTACAGTTTTATACCGGATAATCAGGATGAAAAAATGCCGGTTATTGAGCAAATTAAAACCAGGATATCAAGAATACCTGACATCCAAAGAGATCCTGAGTCCCTCATTACAGAGAACCAGATTGAATCGGTGAGACTTTTAAAATCAGGGATTGATGATTATGCCCTTGAAAAACCTGAAAATCTTGAGCGGCTTCAGTTATCTTTGCAGTCATTTCTAAATCAGCTTGATGGATTGCCGGAAAGCGAACAAATGGAACTTATCAGCCATGTTGAAACCGGATTACTTGAATATTTTCCGCATTTGCTTTCCAATTTGCAAACAGCTTCAGAACCTGATGTTGTAACTTACAGTTCCTTGCCCAAATCCATTACTGACAGATGGATCTCCGGCGATAACCGTTTCTACAGGATTCAGGCTTCTCCTGCACAGGGAATTGACGACACTCAGAATTTGCGGATATTTGCAGGTCAAATCCGTGAAATTGTTCCGGATGCTGCAGGTGAATTAATTACATTCATTGAATCCGGCGATCTTGTTGTGAAAGCATTTACCGAAGCTTTAATTTATGCATTTACAGCAATTACACTACTACTTTTAATTTATCTGAGAAGCATCAAATATACACTTTATATCCTATTGCCTCTCTTACTTATAGCACTACTGACAGGTGCTGCAATGGCCGTTTTTGGAATCAAGTTTAATTTTGCAAATATCATTGCAATACCAATGCTTTTGGGGTTAGGTGTTGACAATTCCATTCACATGGTTCACAGGGCAAGAGACGGTACAATTGCCAATAGAGATTTACTGAAAACAACAACATCCCGTGCAATCTATTTCAGTTCACTTACTACACTTTTCAGTTTTGGGAATCTTGTGATCTCACCTCATGCCGGGACAGCAAGCCTTGGAATGATATTGGTATTCGGCGTACTCTTTCTGATATTTGCTACACTCATTGTGTTACCGGCATTTTTGATCAGGAAGTAGTGTTGTGTCAATAATAAAATATCGGGTAAAAACCCGCAAAGTTTCTTTTCTGAAATGGCAGTATGTTAAGAAAATGGAATCAACTCTGAGATAAAACTTTGCGGGTTTACAGTTGACATGACAGTAGTATGGTTAGTAACTCGGAGTCAGGGGTTCTGAAATTACTTCCCATTCTCCAAAATCCATTTTACTGTTTTCGAAATCGATTCTTCAATCGGATATTCAGGTATACCCAGCCTGGCTCTTGTCATGTTATTGGTAAAATTCAAATTTGATCCGGCCATTCGAACCCCCTCAATCGATGCAATTGGTTTTTTTTTGGTAATGTGATTGGCAACAAATTCGGTAACGTAAGCGGTTATAATGGATACTGAATAGGGTATTTTATGTTTAGGCATACGTATTCCCGATTCATTCTCAATACATTCCAAAAAATTGCTCATTCTGTAATTACGATTTGAAAGGATATACCTTTCTCCGGGAACCCCTTTTTCTGCTGCAAGAATATGCCCTAAAGCGGCCTCCTCAACCGGTACAAAATTCAGCCAGCAATCAAGATACGCCGGGGCGGCACCATTTAAAAAATCAGCAATCATTTTTGTAGGAGGTGTATAATTATAATCTCCCGGCCCTATCGGGGTTGTGGGATATACAGTAATAACGGGAACTCCACTTTGAGAATATTTGCGAACCTCATCTGCCGCAAGCCACTTTGACCTGCTGTACGGCCCCGGCATATCCTTAAGCAACGGGTAATTGCTTTCTTCGTAAATAGGATCCTTGCTATGGTTATTAAAATTTTTGAGAACCACACCTGATGATGTATATACAATTTTTTCAACATTAGCCGCATCTGCTTCATTCAAAACAATTTTAGTCCCCATTGTATTAATGTTGTAAAAATCGTCTTTATTCTTAATCCATAAATCCGGGATGGCTGCCAAATGATAAACTTCATTTGCATTTTTTACTGCAATTCGAACCGCATCAATATTAAGAACAGAATCCCTTATGTATTCAATCCCATCAAATTCAGGCGGCTTTTCCGCCAGATCAAGTACAACAACATCTCTGCCTCTATCAACAAGTTGTCTTACAATGTGCCGGCCAATAAAACCTGCCCCACCTGTAACTAAAACTTTATTTAATTTTTTGTTCATACTTCACGTAAAAAATGAATAAATGGTATATTTCAGTCCAATTAGAAAAAACAAAACGAATGAATAAGGAAAAATCATCTAAACGGCCATTTTCTCATCCGCTTTATGGTTCTGATCTTAAAAACCTGTTGAACCTTACATCTCAGTATGGTTCTGTGTCAGCTGAATACCGGCTTCAATGGATGACGGCTATAGCCTCTTCCATAGGGCGCAGCCCGTTTACAGCGCTTGAGAAGTTTACAACTTCAAAAGCATTTAAAAAAATAAAGGATTTGAAACCACCAATCTTTATTGTTGGGCATTGGCGAACCGGTACAACGCATTTGGGTAATATTTTAAGCAAATCTCCTCAATTCGGTTTTGTATCGCCGATAGCAACAGGATTGCCCTGGAACTTATTGTTAATAGGTAAATGGTTCAGGCCCTTACTTGAAAAATCCCTGCCATCCGACCGTTTAATCGATAAGGTTAAGGTGAAACCCGATTCACCACAGGAAGATGCTTTTGGAATAGCTAACATGCAAACCATATCATTTGCACATGGCCTCTACTTCACCTCCGATTTTGAGAAATCATTTAACAAAGGTGTTTTCCTGGATGGAGCTACAAAAAACGAGATTGACGAGTGGATTGAAAAGCATCGTTACTTTCTGAAAAAAGTTTATCTTGATCAAAATCAAAAACAGCTAATTATACGCAATCCTGCTTACACAACCCGTATACCTCTTTTGAAAAAAATATGGCCCGGGGCAAAGTTTATACATATCTACAGAGATCCATACCGCGTATTTCAATCCATGAGAAACTACTTCCGCAATTTATTTCCGGCTCTTGCCCTGCAGCCGTATGATCACATCGACATTGACAAGGTCATCCTTGAAAATTATGTCCGTATGATGAATCAAATCATTACGGATACTAAAAATCTGAGTGAAAGCGAGTTTATTGAAATCCGTTTTGAGGATCTGGACCAAAATGCTTTGGGAATTGCAGAATCTATTTACACTCAGCTTCAACTCTCCGGATTTGATGCCGACAAGCCATATTTAGTCAATTATCTGAATTCCATAAAGAGATATAAAAAGAATGTTTATCAGCAAAGTGATGAAGACAAGGCCCTCATTGAAAAACACTGGCAGCCATTTATCGATCATTGGAAGTATTAGATGGTTATTCCGTTACAAGGTCAATGCGATCGATAAGCTTTTTGTATGCCTCTTCAATTGATTCACCTTCTGCTGAGATTACTTTGCCTTCATCATTGCGTGCTGTGACTTTACAGCCATCCCATTTTCGGTCCGTATTTACGATTGAAAATCCAAGATATCCCTTCTTTTTCAGAATGTTAATTCGTTCATGCAAGGCTGATCTTTCCTCACTATCGTTATACACTGTCATAACCATAATCGTTAAAATGTTTTTTTTAATTAAAATTTTCTTGCCAGTCCATTTTTCTTTGCCATAACACTATAATTTGTGTGGGGCACTATTTCGAGTCTTCCTTTTTGAATTGGTTTTCCTGTTGCGACACAAATACCATACGTACCGTTTTCAATTCGTTTTAAAGCTTCATCAAGTTGATTGATAAATCTGCGGGTTCTTTGTAAAAATTGGTAATTCAGATCTTCCTCTTCCATATTGGATCCCATATCACCCTGATGATGAGTAATAGAAGAAATATCTGCATCATCAACTTCCCTGTGATTCTCAATATTATTTTTTATTGCTTCCAGTTCCCTCTCCGCATTTCGACGCTTTTCAAGAATCAGATTTTTGAAATATTCAAGTTCCTCGCCTGTAAACGGATTCCAGTTCTCTTTAAGTTGTTTTTCACTCCCTATAATTGCTTCCATGATTTTTCTCCATTTTTTTATTATTCATGTTGTCATATAGATACTAAATCAATGCAATTCATTACAGAGTCTATTTACTGAATCGTCTGTAATGGAATCTATTACATCTGAAACCACAATTGC
The DNA here is from genome assembly GCA_050329675.1 of Balneolaceae bacterium. Taxonomy (GTDB): domain Bacteria; phylum Bacteroidota; class Rhodothermia; order Balneolales; family Balneolaceae; genus CAYVBJ01. The sequence continues at coordinate 420 of JBHJOO010000493.1, read as the reverse complement.
TCAATACGATATTGATAAAATGCTAAATATTTACAATTTACCATCCTGATTTTTATATTTATCAGATTTTGGTTTATTTCTGACATTGTTAAAAATTTAAAATAAGTCTATGGCCCTGAAAGCTGAAGATACCATTACACTGCCTGATGTTGCACTTAACATTTACAAGCCGAGAAACCCGGTGCAAGTGAAAATAGCCAAAAGTGAAATTGTAACGTCTGCAGCGAGCCCGAACTTTGTTCGTCATGTCGAATTCGATGTATCGGGTACGATGCTGGAAAATCAGGTTCTGCCCGGCCAGGCACTCGGTGTGCTTGCCGAAGGTGAAGATGAAAATGGACGGCCTCATAAAGTCCGGCTCTACTCTACATCCTCACCTACGGGAGGAGAAAACGGTGACGGTAAAATTTATTCAACCAC
>JBHJOO010000197.1:0-3323 GCA_050329675.1 Balneolaceae bacterium | reverse complement strand
CAATGATGCTTCCCTACAGTATATTTTTTCTTATTGGCTGGATCGCAATCTTTTATCTGTGGGTATTTGGTTTAGGTTTACCGGTTGGTCCCGAGGCACCTACCTACTATATGATTGGTGAGTAAAATAACTTGAGAATTAATGCCATAGGTTTTGGTTTCTGAGTTGTGATGAAAAACAGTTGTCGTATGATATTTGCTGTCAGCTGTCAGCAATCCGGTATCAGGTTCTGTAAAACTTGTTCAATCACCGCTTAGCTGTTCAAGCTGCAATTGCCACTGCCTTGCACCGGGAAAATCAGGATTGATAGCCATAAGCTGATTCAGAAGATGCCTGGCCTTGGTAAAATCGCCTTTCAGGCCATATGCTCCTGACAAATTAAAAAGCGCCTGAACATCATCCGGTTGTAGCGAAAGGGAATACTCAAGCAGCTCAATTCCCCTGTCAAGGTTTCCGTCGTTTACCTCTACTGCACCGAGCATTTTGGATGTAAAAGCAAGCCTGGGATTAATTTCGTAGGCTTTCTCCAACAGTGGTTTTGCATTATCAAAATCGTTCTGATCCAAATACAATCTCGCGGCAAAAACATAAGGTGAATCATTCCAGGGTTGATTCCGAATTAAACCATGATACTCGGCAAGTGCTTTATCGATTTGCCCTGTTTCTGTATAAAATCTTCCCAATTCTACTTTAGCTTTATCCCAGTTAATTTCATTTGCAACCATCATAAATGCAAGACTGTCAGCTATGGATTCTGGATTTATACGAAATTCGCCATCCCGACGGCTTCCGTCTTTTACAAATGGCCATCCGCTTTTAAGTATTCGAATCCGGTGATCGGCAATCCGGTGATCAAATTCCGTAAAATACATCCGCTCCAAATAATCCCTGTCGTTTTGCAGATTTTCAGGTGCAGATGCCATACCAAAAAAGTTAAGATCACGTAACGTATGAACAAAACTCAGGCCCATCAGCCAGTAACCGGTCTGGTTTGGATGCAGATGTTCCAGCATCAGGTCATTACCAATTATTCCATCCCTCGTGTATCTTGTCAAAGTTTCATTCACCGGAACATATATGGCATTTGTGGAACCGGTAATATTTTCGATGATCTCATTAAACTCCGATGGTGCTCTGAATTTCAGGGCATCAAGATCCCTTGCATAGATGTAATTTTCCAAAGCCATGTCATATTTTCTTTCACTGTAAAGCTTCCCGGCTTGCCTATAAATAGTATCAGCAGGAGGATGAATATCTGTTTCAACTGAAAGAAAAGGAGGATGATCTTTGAGATTACTGGCAAGAGAACCGATTAATACGGGAATTCCTTTATTTTCAAATTTTTTTACAATTACTTTCAGGTTACTTTCAAATTGCCGTTTGCCAAGATCGTATAGTTTGCTGTGAAGCGGAACCGACTGTTCACCCACAATGCGTTCCATCAGTGTTGCATTGGGGTCAGCCGCTACACCACTTTTATCAGCGAAGAAGCGGGAAACACCGGTTATGGCATCCCTGAAAAGTAAAAAGGTTTTAAAACGTTGTAATTTCAGATAGAACCTGACAAATCCGGGAAACCCGCCGAGTTTTTCATTCGATGCCACTCCAAGGGCTCCGTAATATTCATTATGGCCGGAATAGATTAAAATGGCATCCGGACTGTGATCCAGAATTTCACCTACCTGATCATACAGTGTAAAGGTATTTATTGCACTTGTTGCCACATTTACAACTTCAACCACACGGTCGGGCATAACATCTTGCAGAGCATCCCGTACAATTCTCGAAAAAGTACCATTAAACCCATAGGGATAAGCTGCTGCCGTTGATCCTCCCAACACAAATACGCGGAAACCGTTATCCGGTTTGGTTTGGAAAAAAAGATCCTGAGACGGACTTGGGGTTGTTCTTGTATAAAAAAAATAGCGGGAAGTGAAATTTGAATTCGGTATCAGGTAATCGTAATCCGGAACATTTGCATCCACAAAAAGATGGGTATTACCTCGGTACTCTCCTAATCGAAGGCCGGCTTCCAGCAGAATAAAGAAAAAAAATGGAAGGCTGATCGCAATAGCTGTAAACAGTTTCTGCCTTCCGGAACCGGGCTGATTTTCTATTTCCTGAATATAGTTTTCAACTTCTTTTTCTGTTACTTTCAGAATTTCAGCGATGCGTCCGGCAGATTTACCCGGCCATGATTTCTTTATAAACGATTTTTGACGCTGAGTGAGACTCATTTATTGATCAGAAAAAACCAATGATGGTAATTACTTATTCATCGATAACAAAAAATCTTCATTCGTTTTTGTTCCTTTCATCTTGTCAAGAAGAAATTCAATTGCTTCAGTAGAATTATGGTTGTTAAGATAGCGTCTTAATAAAACCACTCTTTCACGTTCTGCTTCAGGCACCAGGAGTTCCTCTCTCCGGGTTCCACTTTTAAATATATCAATAGCAGGAAAAATTCTGCGATCCGCAAGGCGCCGGTCGAGAACTATTTCCATATTGCCCGTGCCTTTAAACTCTTCAAAAATGACATCATCCATTCTTGAACCTGTTTCCACGAGAGCAGTGGCAATAATCGTAAGGCTGCCACCATTTTCAATATTCCGTGCTGAACTGAATAATTGCCTTGGTGCCTTTAACGCTTCCGAATCAACACCACCTGTCATTGTGCGCCCTGAATTTCCCTTTGCAACATTATATGCCCGGGCCAGCCGTGTTATAGAATCCATAAGCAGCAGTACATCATGGCCGCTTTCAACCAGGCGTTTTGCTTTTTCAAATACGATTTCAGAAAGTCCGACATGGTTTTCCGGTTTTTCATCGAATGTTGAGGCAACAACTTCCGCGTTCTTGACCGACCGCCGCATTTCAGTAACTTCTTCCGGGCGTTCATCAATCAGCAGTATCATGATTTTGGTTTCCGGATTGTTCGTAGCAACAGCATTGGCAATGTTACGAAGAATAGTTGTTTTGCCCGTTTTTGGCTGAGCAACAATTAATCCCCGCTGTCCTTTGCCCATGGGGGCAAAAAGATCTATAATTCTTGTGGTATATTCACTGAATCTGTGTTCAAGCCTGAATCTCTGATCGGGATAAATAGGCATCAGATCATCAAAATCTTCCCGGTTGTCCATATCGTGAGGAATTTTTCCATTCACACCCTCAACCCTGAGAAGTGCAAAGTATCTTTCACCCACTTTTGGAGGCCTGATAATACCAATAACGCAATCCCCCTGCTTCAGACGAAACCGTTTAATTTGAGAAGGAGAAACATAAATATCATCGGGACTGGCTTTGTAGTTATAATTTACAGATCT
>JBHJOO010000091.1:0-4244 GCA_050329675.1 Balneolaceae bacterium | reverse complement strand
CCATCTGCACGCATAAAGCCGGTTGCAAGCACAAAATCACCGATTTCCTGATGGTTACGAAGCCCGCCGCAATGGCCGACCATAACGATGACATCCGGGCGAAGTACCGCAATGTGATCAGAAATGGTTTTAGCGTTGGAAGGCCCAACCCCGATATTAATTAGTGTTATTCCTTTATTGTCCGGTAAAATATGATGATAGGCCGGCATTTGAACACTGTTCACGGGCTTCCGGCAATCAGGGTATTTCTCTTTAAAAACATCCACATGCATATTGTAATTTGTAAATAAAATATTACGCTGAAAATCTTTCGCCCGGGTTCCTGTATAGTGTTCAAGCCGATTCAGTGAAAGGTCAATTCGTTCGGGGCTGAAAAGAAACAGTTTTTTTTGAGTAATATCCCAGTCATCTTCATCTGCGGCTTCGAAAAGCATCGGATCATCCATTTCAACACGTGGACGGGATGGAAAAACTTTTATTTCAGCACCTTTATCTGCCAGCTTAAACAGCTCTCTGGTTAAATACCATCTGTAGGCATTCGGAATGGCGATTTCCCCTGTAATGATTGGATTGTGCTTCGACCATGAACGTTTCACCATTAATTTGGGATAATCTCCCTCATCATAAATTTTTTCCATTATATCGCATGCTTTTTCAATAACTTTCTTTAACTGCGACTGAGTTGTAGTTTTATTCTTTTTAAATTCAAACCGTTTGTCCATTCAAAAAATAATCTATGAGTAATATCGAATTTCACTTTACAAAGCCAAATTGGCAGATCATTAAAGATACAAAAGTATTTGAAACTCCAATCTTTAATCTTCATGAACGGAAGGTGAAACCGGCAGATGGAAGTGAACCTTCAAATTTCTATATACTTGACGCACCGGAATGGATTAATATTATCGCACTCACATCAAGCCGGGAGATCGTTCTTGTTGAACAGTATCGCCATGGTATTGATACTTCAACTCTTGAAATACCCGGCGGAATGGTTGACCCGGGTGAAAATCCGCTGGAAGCTGCAAAACGTGAAATGGCAGAGGAAACCGGTTTTACTTCCGATTTATGGACACAGATTGGCAGGTCAAGTTCAAATCCGGCATTTCTAAATAATTTTACACATCTTTATCTGGCAGAAAACTGTATAAAAACAGAAGAACAACACACCGAGGGGAATGAAGATATCGCCGTCCATGTAATGGGGATAGATAATTTTTTAGACCTTGTGCGCGATGGAACGGTTCATCATTCTATCGTATTATCGGCTGTAACAAACCTTCTTCTTAAGCGTCCTGATTTATGCTAATAACTGTAATACCATAATGGATGAAAAAATAACTGAACCCTGATTTGTTCAATTTCATCAGGATTGTTTATTATGTAAATTCTGTCTTTTTAAATTTCTGAAACGAAAGGATGGTTTTATCAGGTTTATGTACCTGAATCAGAACCAAACAAAAAATATACATCATGATATCTGCTGGGAAAAAAATAAATACGGAATTCACCCTTCATATTGTTGAGAATGGTGAAGAGAAGGAAGTGAAATTTTCAGAATTACTTGATCGTCCGGCCATAGTGTCGGTTTACATGCGAAACAACACACCCGGCTGCGATAAACAGAATCGCAGCCTGGCTGAGCATGCCGGCTGGTTTGACGAAAAAGGCTATAATTTGATTGCAATCAGTAAAGATACCTGCGGTTCGCATAAAAATTATGCCGAAAAATTTAGTATCAATTATATCCTGGCATCGGACCCAGATTATAAATTTTCGAAGGCTGTGGATTCGATTGTGGAAAAAAAGATGTATGGCAAAACATTTGATGCCCCGTCAAGATCAGCCTTTGTAATAGATACGGATGGAACCGTTAAGGGAATTATAGAAAAAATAAATACAAAAGCTCATGCCAGGGAACTGAAAGAGCTTATTGAATCACTTTAGAATTAACTTTTATCATGAAATCATTAGTAATTGTTGAATCACCAACTAAAACAAAAACCATCAAGAAGTATCTTCCAAAGGGCTACGTGGTAGATTCATCAATGGGTCATATTCGTGATCTGCCTTCGTCTGCAAAAGAGATTCCTGCAAAATATAAAAAGGAATCCTGGTCAAATATTGGTATTAATGTAGATGAAGGATTTGAACCTATATATGTAGTTCCGTCCGGCAAAAAGAAAATAGTAACCAGGCTAAAGAAGCTTCTTAAGGATTCGGATGAGTTGATCCTTGCTACGGATGAAGACCGTGAAGGTGAAGCGATATCCTGGCATCTCGTTGAGCTTTTAAAACCATCGGTGCCGGTAAAGAGAATGGTTTTTCATGAGATCACAAATGAAGCGATTAAAGAAGCTCTCGAAAATTTTCGTGATATTGATATTCATCTTGTAGAAGCACAGGAAACAAGACGAATTCTTGACCGCCTTGCCGGATATACCATTTCTCCGCTACTCTGGAAGAAAATTGCACCGGGACTGTCGGCAGGCCGCGTTCAGTCAGTGGCTGTTCGATTTCTTGTTGACCGGGAACGGGAGAGAATGCGCTTCAGAAGCGGCCGCTATTTCGATTTAAAAGCAAAACTTTCAAAAAAGGATGAAAACCAGTTTTTTGAAGCGGACCTTTCGCATCTGAACGGGAAAAGGCTTGCCAGCGGTAAAGATTTTGACGAGAATACCGGTAAGCTTAAAAAACCGGATTCGGTAGTGCTGCTTGGCGAAAAAGATGCAGGTTTACTCAGGGAAAAATTGGAAGACGCGGTCTGGGAAGTAACGAAAGTTGAAAAAAACAGACAAAAAAGAAACCCGGCTGCACCGTTTATTACATCTACGCTGCAACAGGAAGCCAACCGAAAATTTGGATTTTCTGCACGCGACACCATGTCCATTGCCCAGAAGCTGTATGAAAACGGATATATAACCTATATGAGAACCGACTCAACCAGCCTGTCGGGACAAGCCATCCATGCCGCCCGAACAGCAGTTGAAGAAATTTACGGTAAAGAGTATCTGTTTGAAAGAGTCCGTACCTATAGCAAAAAATCCAAAGGAGCACAGGAAGCGCACGAAGCTATACGCCCGGCGGGTTCGAGCTTCCGGTTACCTGAAAAATCAGGACTGAGCGGCCGCCAGTTTAAGCTGTATGATTTGATATGGAAACGTACGATCGCCACACAAATGGCGGAAGCCGAGCTTGAATTTACCAATGTTGTAATCACTGCTACAAAGAATGATACATCGGCTGACTTTAAGGCAAGCGGTAAAAAAATACTGTTCCCGGGTTACTTCAGGGCTTACGTGGAGGGTAGTGATGATCCGGAATCTGCACTTGAGAATCAGGAGATCTTTCTGCCTGAACTGAATGAAAAGGATAAGACGAACCTTAAAGAGATCGAAGCCATATCACACGAAACAAAACCGCCAGGCAGATATACCGAGGCAACGCTTGTCAGAGAACTGGAAAAACAGGGTATTGGACGGCCAAGCACTTATGCAAGTATTATAAGTACGATTCAGGATCGGGGATATGTGAAAAGTGAAGGCAAAACACTGATTCCCACTTTTACTGCTTTTGCCGTTACAAGCCTGCTCGAAAAGCACTTTCCTGATCTGGTAGACAGTGATTTTACATCCAGCCTCGAGGATAAACTGGATGAAATAGCTGCCGGCAAACACGACCCCCAAAAGTACCTGGAAAACTACTACAAGGGTAGTGATGGATTAAAAGCCAAGGTAGATAAACAGGAAGATAAAATTGACGCACAGGAAGCAAGATTACTTGATTTGCCTGTAGAAGGGTTAAACGGCATTCAAATTCATGTGGGTAAATTCGGGCCCTACATAAAAATGAAAAAAGGTGATGAAGAAATCACAACATCCCTGCCGGCAGACATGGCTCCGGGAGATATCACACCGGAAAAACTAAATGAGCTGTTGGCGATGGAAAAAGAGGGCCCACAATCACTTGGACATGATCCTGAAACCGGAAAACCGGTTTATGTATTAACAGGTCGCTTTGGCCCTTATGTGCAATTAGGTGAAGCCGATGAAACCAATAAAAAACCGAAACGTACATCGCTGCTTAAAGGGATGAAACCAGAGGATGTTGATCTTGATACGGCATTGGCCCTTTTAAATTTACCGAGAACACTGGGTAATCACCCCGAAACGGGTAAAGAAGTTAAAGCTGGAATCGGGAGGTACGGCCCGTTTGTATTACATGATGGAACATTTAAATCTTTA
>JBHJOO010000025.1:0-4390 GCA_050329675.1 Balneolaceae bacterium | reverse complement strand
ATCCAGCCTGTTCTGTGATTCCCCGTCAGGTGCCACCGAAGCCGACTCTCCGCCGACACTGTAAAGAAATCCTCCGAATGATAGAAAACCGTGATAAGATCGTGCCGATGGCAGCGATGCCAGCTCTTTCCAGTTTCCTATATCTCCTGTGGTATCAATATCTGCCTTGTAAACCTTTGCAACCGGCACATTGTCAACTGTCGCTCCTCCTCCAATATAGATTGTGCTTCTGAAAACCACTGCACCTAAAGAATGCAATGGTTCCGGCAGAGGAGTGCCGCTTCTCCACGATGAAATGGTACCGTCGTTTTGAAGTGCAGCAATAGATACCGTCGATACCGGTTCCCCATCACTATTAGTGCCTCCCAGAACATAAACAGCTCCTGCAGAAGAGGTTACTTTCGAGTTAAAAGGCGTTGCGGAAACAGTTGCGTGAAAGGAAAGTGCTTCCGGAAGCGGTGTTGTTTCATTCCAGGATATAATTTGGCCATCGGAATCAATCCGGCCGTACAGAGTCTTATTCTGAGAGCTTCCCTCACTGTCCCGTCCTCCCGTTACAATTACGTATTGTTCCATCTCGTCATTCAGATTAATAAGCGGAGTATAAACTGCTTTATGTCCGCTTACCGCTACAGGGAGCGAAGCAGTTATAGTCCATTCAATGGCAGAAGGGCTGAAAATGGCAGCATCTGTAACAGTAAATATAAGTGAATCACTGATTCCGATTTCAGTTTCAATATACACCGGCCCCTCTTCTGCTCCCTCAGGAACGGTGGTTACTATAAATGTATCTGTCCAGTCATCAGCTCCGGCAATAGTTGCAGGTATTACACCACCAGACCCGCCTGAAAAAAGCACCCGGCTATCGCCCTGAATATCCCCAAAAGCCCTTCCTTCAAGTATAACTGTGCTGCCTGTGTTACCCGAGGGCTTGGTGGCACTGTTAACGAATTTAAGTTCCGGATCAATTGCCGTAAAGGCATTTTCAACCGTAAATTCCTTCCCATCGGGATTACGCACGGTAACATCCAGTGAAACATTTCCTTCTATACCTGAGGGTACATTGGCAAAAATGGTACTACTGGAGGAAAATTCAAAACCGATAGCCTCAACTCCGCCAACCGAAACAGTCATGGAACTTGTAAAATTTGAGCCTGTGATTGTTAGCTCTGTTCCAACTGCACCTTCACCGGGAGTAACCGATAAAACCGTGGGCGCGGGTTCAGTCGGGTCTGTTATTCCGCCTTTATCTCCACAGCCCGATATGATGGCTGCGAGCAGGGAGAGAATTAGAAAACCTGATATTTTCTTATGCCGTATCATGAAATTGTGATTTTAATTTGTCTGTTTTGCCTATCGGCAGTAAACTGAAGTAAAGGGCATGAGGGCCCCCTTTAGTAAGAAGAGCAGGTAAATAAAAAGTTACTTTTCCGTCCTGAATTTAATAACTGCTTCGCTCTTACCATCTTTCTTAAAGATGGCTATCCTGATCATTTGTTACATGTACATCGTGTTTAAATCCGGACGAATTGAATCGGTTATTGCTTTTTTAGTGTGACTATTGATGGAAGGAAAGTGATCCGGTTTATGAATCGAGGTTTGGTGGATGGCAAATTTCGATCATCCAAAAAATGCTTTTTTGGTTGTGAAACCGGCGAAGGCAGAACAGATTTAATTCGACCAAAACTTCTATCAGCGCAGGCTACTCAGATCCTGATCTCTATTCGGGGGAAACTCGCTTAAAATTTCTACGACTGCCCGCTCCAGGTGTAGAGTCACCTCCTCCGGGCTCGGTTGTTCGTTCATCTGCCAGCGTGCCCAACCACGCCACACAAGCCGGTCGGTTTTGTAGTCCCAGACATCAATCATAAGAACACACTGCACTATGTCACGCGCATAGCTGGACATTCCAATACCGCTATGACCGCCGTGTCCCCCATATCTACCATGTCTACCATGTCTTCCGTGCCCACCATGACCCCTGCGTGAAGAATGGTAACCGATTGGATGAGTGCTTCTTACGTGCTCAATCTCCTCACTGGCGAGCATTCGGTAGGAGACTTCAAAATCCGGTTTATCCGATCCAGCCTCCTCATATGACTCATTGTATAAGTATCCAAGACTATCCATCTCTGCGTGTACCATATTTTGGATGCGTCGGGCCATAATATCATTATCGAATCCAAGTGCTCCTCTATCTTCGTACGGATTGGCGCTTTCGATCCATCCATAGGATACAAGATCACTGAAACTGACTTCCCTGTCATAATCTGATTCGATGCTCATCCTGTACGTTTCTAAATTTTCCCGGGATTTACACTAAGATCCGATTTCAATTCATTGATAAAATGGATCAGGGTTTGATTTTTATTTTGAGATTGACTAATCTTACAAACAGTAAGAAAAGTAAGAATTATGCCATCAGCAATCATCACTTCAAAAGGCCAGGTAACAATCCCCAAACCAATCAGGGATAAACTGGATCTACAGGCAGGAGACGTGTTGAATTTCGATATCGAACCGGATGGAAATATAACGATAAAGCCGGAAAAGGGGAGTCCCGATACTGCTTATGGAATTCTTTATCGAGAGGGACGGGAAGCTCTAAGTATTGATGAGATAAAAAGCGGTGTTGCGGAATACTTCAAAAAGAAATACAAAACCGGATGAAAGGGGCAGATACGAATCTTATTGTGCGGTTTCTGGTAAGGGATGTAGAAGAACAGGCACTCAAAATAAAGCGGCTGTTGGATCAGGGTGAATTTCTGTTCATTAATGTGGTTGTGCTATCAGAGCTCTACTGGGTTCTGGTTCATGTCTATGAATATTCAAAAAACGATTTTGTGATAGCTATAGATGCACTTTTGGATTTGAAGAATATCCAATTCTTTGACAGGGAGATAGTAAGAAAATCTCTTGCCGATTATATACATTCGAATATAGAATTTACGGATTGCCTGATTCATCAATTAAATAAGATGGAAGGTTTGGTTACGCTCACTTTCGATAAAAAAGCAACCCGGCTCGACAATATGGAACTGGTTACTTAAATCGCAAGTATATTAAACTGCCGGGAAAGTATAATATCACAAAATAAAGTTTAAAACGATGTTATATAGTTCATCTGCCAGTTTCATGATACTTCATGATACCGGAAACAGCTCATCTCATGGTCGTTCACCATGCCCGTAGCCTGCATATGCGCATAAACAATGGTACTCCCGACAAATTTAAAGCCCCGTTTTTTCAAATCCCGGCTGATTTGATCTGATAAACGTGTTTTTGCCGGGGCTTCACGGTAGTTTTTGACCTTATTTTTGACCGGTTTACCACCGGTAAATCCCCAAATGTAATTGCTGAAGCTTCCAAATTCATTTTGTGTTCTTATGAAAGCCTGTGCATTGGTAACCGTGGCATTAACTTTCAGCCTGTTCCGCACAATTCCTTTATCCTGCATAAGTTCTGCAATCTTCTCATCACCATATCGTGCGATTTTTTGATAGTCGAAACCGTCCAGTGCTGCCCTGAAATTTTCCCGTTTGCGAAGAATGGTAATCCAGCTCAGCCCTGCCTGGAATGTCTCCAGGATTAAAAATTCAAACAGCTTGTCATCATCATAAACGGGTACACCCCATTCCCGGTCATGATATTGTTCATAGAGAGGGTCACCCACACACCAGCCGCATCTTTTTTTTACCATTATTCCAAATTCAGTTTAAAAGTAATCAAATGTAAAATATAATGAATCAGGTTTTGATCAAATCTTGCTAATGAAACAATAGTGTGTATTTTAGAGGATTATCAAAACCCAAACTTTAATCATTTCCAAATCAATCTAAGAATTAAAATGAATATTTTACGCCACATACTTACAATAAGTTTGTTTACAATTGTCTTATCAGCATGCCAGCCTGCCGGCGGGCAGCACGAAACAAACAGCACATCCGAAACCAGCGTTGGGATGCTGCAACACACCGTTTATTTCTATCTCAAGGATGATGTTACTCCTGAAGAAAGAGAGCAGTTCGAAACAGGTTTAAAAAAACTTCTGGAGATCCCTGAGATCCATCGTTCGGAATTGGGAATCCCGGCAAAAACTGCGGAACGTGAGGTAACCGATCATTCTTTCGCCTACTCCATTTATACATGGTTCGAATCCATGGACGATTATGAGGGATATGACAAGCATCCTGACCACACAATGTTTATCGAAACTTACAATCATCTCTGGGCCGACGTGAAAGTCTACGACGCTGACATCATTGATGGCCGGTAACAGGCGGAGGCCATTTACAGGATTTTTCTTTCAAGAGGCGGTTTCCGAAATTATGGAGTTCTCAAACCCAATGGATAGAAGCACAGGTTAACGTATATTTTTAGAGGAAGAACA
>JBHJOO010000583.1:0-14531 GCA_050329675.1 Balneolaceae bacterium | reverse complement strand
GATTGAAACATAATTAAGAAGAGTAAGCTGTGGAATAAAATCAGAAAGTTTTTCATAATCCGGTTCATTTAACGATCATTGTTACGACATAAATATATTATTTTATTTGCGAACTTTTTTGGGCTTTCATGATATCATTTTCAGAAGCCAGGCAGGCTCTATGATTTATTGGGCAGGCAGTTATTTTAAACATTTTTTTACTTTTCCAGGATTTGACTTTTCGTTCAGCTGCCAGTGCATCTGCTTTGGTATCAAATTGTAATTGATAGACGATGCTCCAGGGGCGATGTCTCCTGGTGTAACTCCGGCTATCGGTATTATGGAAGAAGCACCGCCGGGCAGGATCATTGGTTATGCCTATGTAATAGATTTCTTTTTGCTGGGAACGAAGTATGTAGAGCCAGTAACTCATAAACAAAAAAAGGACTAAGATGCAGCTGCATTTTAGTCCTTCCATTAATTTAATTGGCTCCCCGGGTAGGATTCGAACCTACGACCAATTGGTTAACAGCCAACTGCTCTGCCACTGAGCTACCGAGGAATAAAGATTTTAATCAATAAATAAAAAAGAAACGAATTCGAACCTGCGTCCCGACGGCTGTCGGGATAACAGCTCCCGATGCTTCGGAGTTTGCCAGTGTAATTATAATGTGATGGAAAATTTATCGCTTTGCTATAATCAATCTTCTATATCACATTATTAACAGAAAATAAATATAAGACCTTCTGAAATTTTAAGTCAAGTTTTTTTACAACAAAAAAAAGCCATCAGTTTTAATGATGGCTTTTTTTGTTTGGTAACAATTTAAACTTGACCGCTGTTTTTCATATCCTGGATTTCAAGACGAATTTCCTGCGAAACTTTCTTTATTTCCTGTAGTGTTTTTCTTGCTCTGGTACCGGCTGCTTTATTGCCTTTCTCATAAAACTTTACCATATCAGGTTCGAGTTCATCTATTAAAGATTTCATTTGATTAATTCTGCTCATTATGTAACTCCTTAGGTTAATTAATGTTGAGTTTGTACTGTCTTAAGAGTATCCGAAACTATGTAAGAAGTTCCTAATGGTCAACTGATTTTCTCATTATTTTACCAAAAAATGAGATTAATAGGAAAATTCTTCAAAAAATGAGAGTTGTCCCGTCTTTTTCTGGATAATTTGCAAATTTACCGGTGGTTGTTAAGCGTAATTTCAGATCAAATTTTTGGTGAAAGGAATCGGGAATGTATTTATTTTCAAAATTTTTACTTATTTCCGGCCATTTAATTTCCTCCGGCATTTCAGAGTTAACTAACTTGGCTTTCTCATCAGAATTAAAAATTATAACTTCTTCCATATCAAATTCTTTCTGAAAATTAAAAGCAAGTTCCGGAAGGGATACGGGAACAAGCGAATTTGATTCATAAGTTTCAGCTATATTGGAAAGGAGGAAAAGGGGAGCGGCCGGGAGTGACTGAATAATCTTTTTATCAATGATAATTTCTCCTTCCTTAAATTGAATAATAGATCTCTGATATCCGTTTAAACCGATCGTTGAAACACCATGATCGGCAAAAAGTGCAACAAGTCTGTGATTGAGATCTTTCGCGGCTCTGATAACAGCATCTTCACGCATCATTCCGGTTTGAATGAGCCGCTCGGTATAAGCACTGTCGCCATGCAATACCATTCCATTGCATTTATTTTTTGCTACTGCTTTGGCAAAGCCGGAAAGGAATAAACCATTATCCAAATGTTCATAATCAAGTACTGCAATGAATTCCATAATCTATTTTTTTCTCAGTGAGGATGATGTAAACCCGTATGGCAGCAGGTGACTAAAAATCAAACTTGATGAAGATCCATCTCCATGATTCAAATGCACTTTTTGTTGATTCATCCATTCGGATAGAACCTGGCGGCATGCACCACAGGGACTAACAAAATCTGCTTTTGGTGCATAAATCCAGATCGATTTAAATTCACGATAACCCGAACTCAGCGCTCTTAAAACGGCAACTCTTTCAGCACATAAACCAAGATTCCAAGCACTGCATTCAACATTCACTCCCGGAATAAATCCGAATTCAACTTCGAGCAAAGCCGTAACCGGAAAATCGGAGTTTGGGATTACTGACCGAACAGTGAGTTCTTTAAGTTCTATATTGATATCTGTATTATCTGCAAGAACAGGATCATAAAAAGAAGCTGAATCCGGAAAAGAGTTTCCACCTTTTTTTAAATCATATTCATTAATCCAGAATTCAGTAAGCGGTTCCGGTGTATTGTCTGGCAAATATAAAACTTCCGGTATCGCACCGTCAGCCAGCGCACTAAAAGCCGCTGCCTGTACGGCTGTAATTGTAAGAGGATGAGAAATATTTTCAATTCTGACACCCGGATAAAAAAGCCCGTTATCAGCTTCAATTATTGCAGCTGCCGGATTGTTAGAATTTGGCGAATAACTACGGGATAAAAGGGTTTTCCAGTTCATTTCTGAATGATTGCATTCGAAATAATATTAGCGACCTCATGCCTTACATTGCTGATTGTTCTGCCATAACTTCTGTATGGGAAGGTTCGGTTTGTAAGTAATATAATTGCCAGATTTTTATCAGGATCAATCCAAAGGCTTGTACCTGTAAAGCCAAGATGTCCAAAAGTATTCATTCCGGTAAATGCTCCTGCGGTACTGGAATCGTCACTTTTCCTGTCAAATCCGTATCCCCTTACATTGAAAGGGGACTGGCGTGAAGTGAATTGTTCGATGATATTTTCACTTAAATAACGCCTGCCCGCATAAACTCCTTTATTCAATAACATTTGGGCAATTTTAGCCACATCGGCTGAAGAGGAGAAAAGCCCTGCATGGCCGGCGACCCCATCCATGAAAAAGGCTCTCTCATCATGAGCATATGCCTGAACCACTCCCCGTCCGTACACGGTATCTATTTCTGTTGGCGGAATACGCTCATTCATCCATTTTCCCAAACGGTATGGATTAAAGTGAGTGCTGCTCAGCCCCATAGGTATATAAAAATTATTTCTCACATAGCGGTCAATACGAGAACCGCTGATTTGTTCTACAATATCGCCAAGCAGTATAAAACCAAGATCACTGTAAACATATTTGGTGCCGGGTTCGGATTCCAGGGGTTCGTTTTTTACAGCGTTAAGTATTTCATCCCCTGTTGTGAGTTTATCGACGTATACATTAAAAGCGGGTAAACCTGAAATGTGTAAAAGCATTTGTTCAATGGTAATTTTACGCTTTTCCTTTGTATCAAACTCCGGAATAAATTTGGAAACAGGATCTTTCAGTTTCAGTTTCCCTTCATCAATCAGTTTCATTACAGAAAGAGTTGTTGAAAGTACTTTAGTCAGGGATGCCAGGTCGTAAACATCTGTTTCTTTAACCTTCCTGGTATTCGTGTAATCGTGATACCCGTAACCCTGATTCCAAACCAGGCTGCCGTCTTTTATTGCTGCAACAACTCCACCCGGGAAAACGGAATCTCTGATAGCATTATGCATCAGATCATCAACCAAAAGAAGGGAATCGGTACTCATTCCGGCTGATTCCGGAATGTCGAAGCGTAATGCAGTTTGATTTAGATACATTCCATGTGCAAAATCATACATTCCCGGAATGGATATGGGCAGTTTACCCTGTATTTCGGAAGCTCCGAACAGAGCAGGAACTGTGTTTCTCACCTGTTCATTACTGCCCGACCATGCCATTATCTGAACTTCAGAATCGGGAATATCTCTTATTACATAGGGATTCCCAAAAGCAATAAGTACGGAGGGATTATGTTGAGTAGTTACCTGTCGCAATACAGATTGGTGTTCAGAAGGTAATTGAATTTCATGTCCGGAACGAACGGCTATAAACGACCCGATGATGACCAGATCTGCAGTTTCAGCAGAATCGATCATTTTAGTTATCTCTTCACTGCCTGTACGCTGATCCAGGATATGAAAAGAGACACTTGAGTGATATTTTCTGATTTCACGGGCAAAGAATGTTCCGGCAGAACCGGATCTGTCATCTGCAACTGAGATAACCGTAACAGAAGGAAAATCAATCTCTCTGATCGGCAGAATCTCATGATTATTATTCACCAGGGTTACCGATTCACGTGCAATCCGGCCGGCAATCGCCTGATATTCAGGCGTATTAATGGAATATCCCAGTTTTGTGATATCTGTTTCAGAAGATTCAAACAGATGATTCTTTTTTTTCAATTCCAGCATCATCCGAACGGATCTGTCAATTCTGTTTTCATCTATTTCATCCCGCAAGACAGCCTGTTCAACTTCGTCAATTGCCGTAGACGGGTCAGTACTCATAAGCATCAGATCGGCCCCGGCTTTGAGCGAGCGAACTACGGCTTCACCCGGTGAAAAAAAGTCAGTAATACCTTTCATATCCAGCCCGTCAGTAACAATCAAACCCTGAAATCCGAGAGAATCAATCAAAATTCTGTTCAGGATTGATTCATCAAGCGTTCCCGGAATACCGGTTTCAAGGCTGATATTCGGATATGCTATATGAGCACTCATTACACTTGTGAGGCCATTGTCGATGGCAATCCGGAAAGGAACCAGTTCAAGAGATTTGATTCTTGAGTAATCGTGCTGAATGGTTGGCAGTGCAAGATGCGAATCTGTTTCTGTATCACCGTGACCGGGAAAATGTTTGGCCGTCGCAATGATTCCTTCACTTTGTACTCCGTCAATAAAATATTGGCCAAATTCAGCTACTATTTCAGGATCAGAAGAGAAAGATCGTACATTGATAACCGGATTATCCGGATTGTTATTCACATCAAGGACAGGTGCAAATATTTGATGTACACCCAGAGCTTTTGCTTCACGTGCCGTGATTTTGCCTTTCAGGTATGCATTGGAGCGTTTAGCAGATGCAGCAATACCCATCGCTGGTGTGAAACGCGTGGTGCCTGAAAGCCGCATGGCAGCGCCAAATTCCATATCCTGTGTTATCCATAGCGGAATCCTGGATATTTCCTGTAACTTATTTGTAATGACTGCTTGGTCGTATATATTTCCTCTCATAAAAATCAAGCCGCCAATATTGTTCTGTACAATCAATCGCTTTAATCTCATATAATCACGATCTCTGTTGTTACGAAAAGTTCCATTAACCGGAACTATGAATAATTGGCCTATTTTTTCCCGTAGTGTAAGGGAATTCAGAATAGAGTCGATATCGGTTTCTGCTTCGCTGTCAATCTGAAAATTGTCAGATTTTTGGGTATAAACCGGACCAGGCTGAGGTTCTGCCAAAAAGGGTAGTTCTTCAGATTCAGTTTTATAAAATGATTCGGAACTGCCGCAAGAGACTAAAAAGAGGGTTATCAAAAGCAATAAAGCTGATAAACCGGGCTGTAATGGGGTATGATTAATTGATATGAATCCGTTCATGTTGCTAAGTATTATAACTAATTTCTCAAGTAAATGATGATTGCGAAATTTAATAAAATAATTGATGGTCTAATGGATTAAACTGTTGAAAAATGTTTTACTCAAATCCAATTTTAATCCGTTTTGGGTATCAAGCGCATGGTTTGCAAGCTTACTTCATTAAACAACGTGCTGTCCTGGTAAAAAAACCGATAATTCCCTTCTAACCACATATCCGTCTGATCGCCAAAATGCTCGGAGAGCGGATTGCCTGACTGGCCGGTTGGTATTATGGAAAAGTATCTGCTCATCTGACTCAAATCTGCAATACGGCGAATGGAGGGTCCTAAAACCTGCTTATAAGGTGAAATCCAGTCGTATTGTCCATTGTTAATAGTCATACCGTGGCCAACAGTCGAAAACGGCCCTTTACTTAGCAGGTTATTGGTGATTAATTGAAGAGCTTTCGATGCTGCTGTATCCTCAGCTGCCTGTGCAAAGAGGGGAGGCCTGAAATGAATTGTATGTAAATTTTCCCATCGCCACTGAAAAGCATCAGGCCCATAATTCAAAGTCAGCCATTCAACAGCCTGCTCCATACTTTGCCGTATGATTTCGTTCCTGGTTTGTATCGATTCCATATGGATATTATTAAAAAACCTGCTGTCTTCCCGGATCAGTCTGCTGAGAACTCTCACAGGCATACTTTCGAGGCGAATAAAATTTTCAAAAGCATGGGTGCCAAGTTCATCTTCAAGCGTATTGCGCGTAAGATGAAGAAAGAAAACATCCATCAGAGAGGCAGCTGTTGATGTTTTTTCGTAACGATAATCCCAGTTTTCAAGATATGGAAAAACCATACTGAAGTCATAAGAGTCAGGTGCTCCCCGCAATATCGGCAGAATAATTTCAGTCATGGTTTTAGCATGTTCGGAGTAGCTGTCATTTTGCATTTGCTGGAAATAATTGACATCCACTTTATCAGATAAAAGTATTAAGTCAGTAATTCGCTGAATTCTGGATGGCGGTTCCCAAAAGGTGGCTAAATAGTGGGGATAACTATCTGTATGAAGTTTGTTGTTGGCATTTGCAATCCAGCCCGATGCCGGGTTAATAAATTTTGGTAGTTCGTCGAATGGAATCCAGCTTTGCCAGTCAAATGATGGATCCCAGCCATGCCGAAACAAAATGGGATTGTAATCCCTGACGGGCAGTTTTGCTGCACTAAACATAGCTATATTACCTGTAGTATCCGCATACATAAAATTCTGTCCGGGAACTTGAAAATCATGCAGGGCCATTTGAAAACTCTCAAATGAGTCAGCCCAGTTTATTTGATAAAGAGCCCACAGTTCATTACTGATTTCATGGCCGGTCCATTTCATAGAGATAACCTTGTCACCTAAAAGCTCCTGGTTTGGATAAATATCACTTATTACAGGGCCATTTTTGGTGTGACGGATTCTGGCAAGCCGGTCGTCTCCGCCCTTCACTCGTACTATCTCATCACGATTATAAAAATCACTGAATGCAGCTCCTGTTGATGAACTGTCAGAAACATACTGATCGCTGTTATCCGTATTCAGGGCTTCTAAAAAGAAATCGGTATCATCGGCCATAATATTTGTTGACGACCATGCATGATGATCCGTTTGTCCGATAACAATGACAGGTGCCCCGGCAAGAGTGGCCCCGGAGACATTAAATCCATTTAAAGAGAGATGAACTTCATACCATTTCCCGGGCATATCAAGGCCAAGATGGGGGTCACCCGCCAGAAGCGGATAGCCGGTTGTTGTTTTTGTACTATCCACTACCCAGGCATTACTTCCGACGGATGTACCGCTTCGCTGCAATAGATACCGGTATTTAAATTCAAGATCAAGAAGAGGCAAAAGAGCTTCCGAGTATTGCCTTGATTGCCCTTCATTCATTGTGGTAGGCAGCGCGTCATCATATACCGGAAACAGCTCCCGCAATTGCACGGGTGTGAGTTTTGAAGCAAGAAAACCGTATGTAACTTCACTATACCAGCTCATATTTAATTCCCATGCCATCATTCGTGACAGGGCGTACGAGTATGCGGGTGACCATGGAATTGGATTGATTCCGGTAAGTGTAAATTCAATAGGCAGATTGCGATGATTTCGATCAGTAAATGCATTTACACCATCGGAATACCATTGCAATATACGGTTTATGGAATCGGGTGCAGCTTGTTCGATTTTTTTCCCCATCTCCCAAAATCCAATTGTTCTCTGGAATATATCGAACTCCGCTACATCTTCACCAAAAAATTCAGCAAAACGTCCTTCAGCAGCAATTTGTGACAAAGTCATTTGCCAAAGACGATCCTGAGCGTGAACATATCCGACAGCAAAAAACAGATCTTCCGGATTGGATGCATAGATATGTGGTACCCCAAAGGTGTCCCAGTGTATATCCACCGGACTCTGAATGCCATCTAAACGAATGGTGGCTGAGTAATCAGGTAATGGTTTGTAAAAAGTCCAGTAAACAGCCAAACCGGCAAATCCTGTTATCAAAATCAGTAAAAAAACCAGTAACTTTAGAAAAGTGTTCATTTACAACAATTAATAATGATCTTTTAAAGATTTAAAATTTTATTCAATATAGATACACTCAAATTGACATATATAAACTGTAAAATAAGGTAGTTTGTTATGAAAGAAATAAAAAATGTAGCGGTTATTGGCGGGGGAACAATGGGGAACGGTATTGCTCATATATTTGCCCTGAACGGATTTAATGTTCAACTGGCAGAAACTGAACAGGAATTAGCCGATCGTGCAGTTGAAATAATCCGAAATAACCTGGAGAGAATGGTTAATAAAGAAAAAATTACCGAAAATCAGAAAGCTGAAACACTCGGCCGCATTACAACTTCTACAAAACTGGAACAGGCTGTCTCAGAAGCTCAACTGGTTATAGAAGCGGTACCTGAGAGTTTCATGATAAAGAAAGATGTATTTGAAACCATCGACAAGCACGCGCCATCGGATAAAATTCTGGCAAGTAATACATCGTCTATTTCTATTACAAAGCTTGCCGCTGTTACAACAAAACCTGAAAATTTTATAGGGATGCATTTTTTTAATCCGGTGCCCGTGATGAAACTTGTTGAAATTGTAAAGGGTTTTGAAACTTCAGATGAGGTGGCTGAAATCATCAGTAATACGGCTAAAAAACTGGGTAAAGTACCCGTAGAGGTGCATGATTATCCTGGATTTGTTTCAAATCGTGTTCTTATGCCAATGATCAACGAGGCTATATTTTGTGTTCATGAAGGTGTGGCCGCTCCGGAAGATGTGGATGAAGTAATGAAATTGGGAATGGCGCATCCAATGGGTCCTTTGCGATTGGCCGATTTTATCGGGCTTGATGTGTGTCTCGATATTTTAAAAGTGCTTAATGAGGGTTTTAAGGATCCAAAATACAGGCCTTGTCCATTACTTGTAAAAATGGTTGATGCAGGTAAACTTGGAGATAAAACCGGTGAAGGGTTTTATAAATACTGATTGTCTATAATTCAAATGAATGAACATATTTTATGATTGATTTACGAAGTGATACGGTTACTCGTCCAACAAAAGAAATGCTCCAGGCTATGATTTCGGCAGATACGGGAGATGATGTATTCCGGGAAGATCCCACTGTAAACCGGTTTGAAGAGAAAATGGCTGAGATGTTTGGGATGGAAGCAGGGCTATTTGTGCCAAGCGGTACCATGAGTAACCAGCTTTGTTTAAAAGTTCTTACGGAACCGGGTAACGAAGTGATCACTGATGAACTGGGCCATGTGTTCAATTACGAAACCGGTGCAGCTGCCCATCTTTCATCGGTTCAATTGAGGCCGTTAAATGGAACGCGTGGTAAAATTGATGCCACACAGATTGCCGCAGCTATCCGCACCAAAAATGACTGGGATCCTATTTCAAAAGTGATCGCCCTTGAAAATACCACAAATAAAGGTGGAGGAGCCTGTTACTCGGAACCGGAGCTGATATCTATCCTGAGCCTTGCTGAAAAACAAGGTTTATTTATACACCTGGATGGTGCCAGGATTTGGAACGCAGTAACGGCAACGGGAATGAAGCCTGCTTTTTTTGGGTCCGTTGCATCTACCATTTCTATCTGTTTTTCAAAAGGCCTTGGTGCTCCGGTAGGTTCAATGATGCTTTCTTCGGAACAAAAAATAAGGAAAGCCCGGCGATACCGGAAAATGTTTGGAGGCGGGATGCGCCAGGTGGGGCTTCTGGCTGCCGCTGCTGATTATGCTGTTGAAAATCACTGGCCATTGCTTGAAGATGATCACCGCAGGGCTAAAAAACTTGCAATGGCTATTTCGGATAAAAAAGGATTATCTATTGATCCGGAAACGGTTGAAACCAATATCGTAATTTTTGATGTGGTACATGAGTCTGCCGATGTTGTGCTGCAACAGCTTGCAGAAAAAGGCGTGTTGATGGTGCCGTTCGGTCCAAAAACAATCCGGGCTACATTTCATTTTCAGGCAGATGATAATGATTTGGAACAAACCATTCGTGTTGTCAGGAATTTAAGATTTTAAGGAAATACCCATCAGTTTCCTTGCTGTTCACTCAATAAAATTCATCGGAAGACTTGTACGTTTTTTTTGGTGTGCTTGCAGGCGCCTCAGTCCCGACCCGTGTCGGGATGAATGGAAAAAAACGGGGGTTAATCAGCTTTTTTCAGGCGATAGAATCATGATCATTCTGCGGCCTTCCATGGTTGGTTTTGATTCAATACTGCTTATATCACTTAACTCTTCAGCAAGATTGTCCAGCAATTCTTTTCCTTTTTCGGTGTAGAGCATATCACGTCCCCGGAATTGAACAGTGGCTTTTAGTTTATCTCCGCCTTCGAGAAATTCCCGGGCATGGCGGGTTTTAAATTCAAGATCATGATCGTCGGTATTGGGCCTGAATCGCAGTTCCTTTACCTGAATGGTATGCTGCTTTTTTTTCGCCTCTTTCTCCTTCTTCTTTTTCTCGTACATGAATTTGCCGAAATCGATTACTTTGCAAACAGGTGGTTTTGCCTTTGGCGCAATCTCGACAAGATCAAGTCCGTATGATTCAGCTATTTCAATTGCTCTTTGAATATCCACAATTTCATGTTCTTCATCAGGTTTGATGACGCGAACTTTGGATGCCCTGATTTCATCATTTATATTGGGCCGGTCATCATCTCTTTGTCTTCGATTAAAATTACGTCTTGCGATAAGTTGTTACCTCGTTACTTTAGGTTATGAGTTGGAGGAAGATCCCTGTTTGAGATTTCCAGTTTAATAGTTGAAATAAAATCATTTAGCGGATAAGTTCCAATATCTCCTTTTTTATGCCGACGAAGGGATACCGTTTCATTTTTCTGTTCTCTTCCGCCAACAATAATCATATACGGTATTTTGTCGTTTTCTGCATCCCGGATTTTTCCGCCAATCATCTCACTTCGCTGATCCAGTTCGACGCGAACATCAGCTTTCTGCAATTCTTTCATGCATTTTTCTGCATAAGGAATATAGTCATCAGAAACGGGTAATATCTTAACCTGAAGCGGAGCTAACCAAAGCGGAAAATCACCTGCAAAATGTTCAATCAAAATACTGGTAAAACGTTCCATTGATCCAAACGGTGCGCGGTGAATAATAACGGGTCGGTGTTTATTGTTATCAGATCCGATATAGGTTAAATCAAAACGCTCGGGCATCACATAGTCAACCTGGACAGTTCCAAGCTGCCATTTCCGGCCGATAGCATCCCTGATAATGAAATCAATCTTGGGGCCATAAAAGCTGGCTTCTCCCACTGCAATTTTGTAATCCAGCTTCATTTCATCTGCCACCTCGCGAATCTCATGTTCGGCCCGCTCCCAGAATTTCGATTCACCCCCAAATTTTTCCTCATTATCATCCCGGTATGACAATCGTATATCAACAGGCATTCCAAAGGTATCAAACACAAATTGTGTCAGGTCAATGGTGTTTTTAATTTCTTCTTTTAACTGATCATGAGTACAATAAATGTGAGCATCATCCTGGGTAAAACCCCGAACTCTCGACAAGCCATTTAATTCACCGGATTGTTCATACCGGTAAACGGATCCGAATTCAGCCAGTCGCAGAGGCAGGTCACGATAACTTCGGAGTTCATTTGAGTAAATTCTGTGATGATGCGGACAATTCATTGGCTTTAACATATACTGTTCATCATCCACTTCCATCGGATTGAATTGCGAATCTTTATAATACGGATAATGGCCTGAGGTTTTATACAATTCAATATTGGCAATATGAGGGGTGATGACCTCCTTGTATCCTCTGCGTTTTTGTTCTTCACGCAGAAATGCTTCCAGTGTTCGCCTCAATACGGTTCCATTTGGCAG
The DNA here is from genome assembly GCA_050329675.1 of Balneolaceae bacterium. Classification (GTDB taxonomy): domain Bacteria; phylum Bacteroidota; class Rhodothermia; order Balneolales; family Balneolaceae; genus CAYVBJ01. Next base: position 2,698 of record JBHJOO010000583.1, on the reverse strand, counting down.
CCAGAGCGGAAGGCCGCTTCCCACCATTGGATCCATCATGTAAATGCCCAGCTCCCTGCCCAGTATTTTATGATCCCTTTTTTTTGCTTCTTCAACCTGTTCAAGGTATTCCTGCAGTAGTTTTTGTTTGGGAAAACTGACGCCATAAATTCTGGTTAACTGTTTTCTTTTAACATCACCCCGCCAATAAGCGCCCGCCAGACTGGTTAGCTTCACAGCCTTTATTTCACCTGTATGTGGTATGTGAGGGCCTTTGCATAAATCCGTAAAGTTACCTTGCGTATAAAATGTAATGGTACCCTCTTCCAGATCACTGATTAAATCAACCTTGTATTCGTTGCTTTTTTCTTTATAAAATTCAAGAGCCTCCTCTTTGGAAACCTCCTTCCTCTTAAACCCCGACTTATTTCTTGCGAGTTCCATGATCTTTTCTTCGACTTTTGGCAGGTCATCCTGTGAAATTGAGTGATCTCCAAAATCGATATCATAATAAAAGCCATTTTCAATAGGCGGGCCGATGCCAAATTTGGCATCCGGATACAAGTCCTGGACTGCTTCGGCTAATAGATGAGCCGATGAGTGCCAGAATGTGTACTTTCCATCCTCCGAATCCCATGTATTGATCGTGATGGCTGCATCGGTAGTTATTGGCCGGTCAAGATCATACACTTCCCCGTTTACAGTAACACTTAAAGCATTTCTGGCAAGGCCCTTTGAAATAGATTCAGCTACTTCCAGTCCGGTTACATTTTCAGGGAATTTTTTTTGAGAACCATCAGGCAGGGTAAGCGTAATTTGGTCGTCAGGCATATATTGAGATATGGAAGATTATGCAGAGGGTATTAAGTGAATAATTTGTTTAAAAACTATCATTAAACTTATTGACGAATATCAATTGTATTCATTTACTTTAAAATACGAAAAGCATTTGTATGGATAAAAATAATATTTTTTTGATTCAGATAGTACCGGTACAAATGCCGGCCTTCTGAATATCCCCGACATTTTTTAGCTTATATAACACCTGGTATGAAAAGACGGCTCCAATTCTTATTATTATCATAAGGGTATTGCCGTTTGTACACTGTAATTTAATTTTGAAAAATTGAACGATATTTACGTATCAGTTGAATAAAGATCATAAAACCTATATATGAAAATTTCTGATTTGTGGGAAGACACCGGCTTTTTTGACAGAGAGCCTATGTTTATTTACGATTACTATTCTTTTGAGATTTTTGATGTAAATAAAGCAGCGCTGGAACAATATGGTTTCTCAAAAGAGGAATTTTTAAAAAAGAGATTCATAGACCTTGGCCGGAAAATTTCCATTGATGATTTTCCGGATATTGACAAGAACAAATTCAATCCTTCTGCAATTTGGATTCATCAGGATAAAAAAAAGCAGGAGTTTTTTATCCAGCTCACCAGCCATCTTATAAACTATAGAGGTAAACCAACTCAACTATCTGTTGCGCATGTAGTTGATCATCTTTTTAAAAAAAACAAAAACCTCTCTTTATTGCCGCGCATTGAGAGTGTTAGAGCTCATGTGCCCATGGCAATGATTGAATGGGACAAAAAGTTCAATATCCGTGATTGGTCAGATCAGGCTAATAAAATTTTCGGGTGGGATTCTGAATCCGTGAGGGGAAAAAATCTGTTTGATATCGGAATACTCCCTGCAGAAGAGAGAAATATATATCAAGCCAATCTTGAAAACTTTATTTCAAATGGTAAGAACTATTACAGCTCCGAGTCGGAAAGCTTTACAAAAAAAGGAGAAAAAATATATTGCATATGGCATAATGCAGCTATCTATAATGTAGACCGAAAGCTGATCAGTATGTATTCTCTTGTTGAAGATATTACAGATAAAAGGGTTGCTGAAAAACAGCTTAAAGAGTCTGAACACCGGTTCAGGGTAATTACTGAAGCCTCACTGGTAGGGATTTTTATGATACAGGGCGAAAAGTTTAAATATGTAAATCCGAGTTTTAGCAGAATGACCGGGTACTCTACTAAAGAACTTGTTCACAAGAAAGAGCCCTTTCAACTGATTCATGAAGATGACCAGTCAAAACTGTATGAACTTAAATCAAAATGGGATACGGGGGAAATTGAATCTTTTGATGCCGAGTTAAAGGCTATCAAAAAACAGGGAGAAATTATCCATGTAAGGGTTTATGGATCAAAAATTTTACTGGATGAGCAACCTGCGGTGATTGGTGTAGTTGTGGATGAAACAGATCGAATACGGACGCATCAAAATTACAAAGAGTCGTTAGAAAGCTATAAAGCACTATTTAATTCCATTCATGATGCAATGTATATTTTGGATAAGGATGGCAAATTTATTGAAGTAAATCAGGGTGCTATGGATATGTACGGATTTCCAAAAGATAAATTTATTGGCAATACTCCGGAAATACTGGCTGCCCCGGGAAAGGTGGATATGGAGCAAACCAATCAGTTTATGAAAAATGTTTTCGAAGGATCCGTTGAACAATTTGAATGGTGGGGGAAGAAAAAAAATGGAGAAGTATTTCTGAAAGAAGTTCAGTTAAATCCCGGAACCTATTTTGGAAAACCGGTTGTGATTGCTATTGCACGCGACATCTCCGACAGATACGAGAGAGACCTGGAAATCAGGCAAAATGAAGAGCTTTTCAGGCAGCTTTTTCAAAACGCTCCTGTT
>JBHJOO010000274.1:0-5641 GCA_050329675.1 Balneolaceae bacterium | reverse complement strand
GGAGTTCTGAATTCAGAAAGCATGGCAATTAAAGAGATGATTACTCCAAATAGTCCCGATACCGCACAAATCCTTCGATTGCTTCATATTCTGCGAAGCCCAGCTGATCATACAGCCTTGCCGTTCCCCGGTTTCTTTCTTCGGAACGCTGCCAGAATTCGCGCTCATCCGGGCCCGGAAACAGAGGCCGGTCTTTTTGGGATTGATGTTTGAAAATGGCCCTCCTTTTTTTGACCAGTTCCTGCGGGCTTAGAGGTACGGCCATTTCAATATCATTAATATCCCATTCCTGCCAGGCACCGCGATAAAGCCAAACATAACAATCTTTCATCCATTCTTCGTTTTTGCAGCGGTCAATCGCTTCATAAATGGCTTTGAGACAAACCCGGTGTGTTCCATGAGGATCAGATAAATCCCCGGCTGCATAAATCTGATGTGGTTTTATTTTTTGAAGCAACTCTTCTATAATCACTACATCCTGATCAGATATCGGTTTTTTCTTCACCCTGCCTGTCTCGTAAAAAGGCATGTCAAGGAAATGAAGTTTATCTTCAGGAATACCACAGTAACGGGTTGCGGCTTTGGCTTCACCGCGACGGATTAATCCTTTGATTTGCTGAATTTCAGGCGAATCAACTTGTCCCGGATTTTTCGTTTCCATAAAATTTTTAATTTCTCTCAGAATTTGATCGGCCTCGTGATTTTCCATTTTAAATTCTTCAGCATAGTCGGAAACAAAATCGGCAAACCGGATTACATCATCATCAAATACAGCAATATTACCGGATGTCTGATAGGCGACATGGACATCATGGCCATGATCCACGAGCCGGATTAATGTACCGCCCATAGATATGACATCATCATCGGGATGAGGGCTAAAAATGATTGCACGTTTTGGAAATGGATTTGCCCGTTCGGGCCTGCTTGAATCATCTGCATTTGGTTTACCTCCCGGCCAGCCGGTAATTGTATGCTGCAGTTCATTAAAAACTTTCAAATTGATATTATAGGCCGGGCCGTTTACGGTGATCAGATCACCCATTCCATTTTCGTTGTAATCCTCATCGGTAAGTTTAAGAACCGGTTTATCTGTCTTTTTACATAACCAGACAACTCCTTTTCGTATCAGTTTATCATCCCAGGTACAGGAAGTAAGCAACCAGGGAGTTTTTATACGCGTAAGTTCAGCTGACGAGGCATCATCCAGTATGACTGTTGCATTTGGATGTTTTTGAAGATAGGTGGCGGGAACACTTTCTTTAATTTCACCCTCTATGGATTCGCGGATAACCGGAGCTTTACCTTCACCCCAGGCCAGTAAATAAATTTTTTCAGCACTTAAAATGGTACCCACACCCATTGTAATAGCCCGTCTTGGCACATGTTCTTCACCGAAGAAATCACTGGCAGCATCTTTTCGGGTAACTCTGTCGAGTGTTATCAATCTGGTTTGAGAATCCGGCCGCGATCCGGGTTCGTTGAAACCGATGTGGCCTGTTCGTCCAATGCCCAGGATCTGCAGATCAATCCCGCCGGCTTCTTTGATTTTATTTTCATACTCACGGCAAAAGCCGGGAACATCATCTTCGGAAAGAGTGCCATCGGGAATATGAATCTGATTATCCGGGATATCGATATGATCAAAAAGATGCTCATTCATAAAACGAACATAACTTTGCAAGGAATCCGGTTGCATTGGATAATACTCATCGAGATTGAACGTAATTACATTTTTAAAGCTTAGGCCTTCTTCGCAGTGTAACCGCACAAGCTCGTCATAGATTTTTACAGGCGTAGATCCGGTTGCAAGGCCAAGCACCAAGTTTTTATTTTTACTTTGGCGATCTTTAATTAAATCGGCTATTTCATGTGCAACGGCCCTGGATGCGGCTGCAGAATCATCAAAAATAACCGTAGGGATTTTTTCATAATAGGTGGTTCGCTCATCAGGTTTTTTATTTAATACTTGATCAGAAGCCATATTCAACTTAATTAAACTGTTATTTTAAATTTTTTTTTTGTAAGTAAATAGTAAGAAAATATGAAAGTTAAACACGAATCATACAACTGGAATCGGTTCCAAAGTTTATCAAATCAATTTTACCGTTTGAGTTTATTTAATTATTTGTAGTCATTAACAGAGGAGTCATGCAAAGAAAAAAAGTATAACAACCTGCTTTAAAATAGTAAACCTTATTTTGAACAACGAATTTAACATCAATGGCTGACGTAGTTGCCGGGATAGATTTGGGTGGAACAACAACAAAAGTTGGGATTGTAACAACAGATGGACAGATTATAGCTAAAAAAAGGATCGGGACTGATTCCTCAATGACATACGAAGAATACTTTCAATTTCTTTGTAATTTGCTTGATCATTTATCAAAAACAGTAAATGGAGAGGTTGAACTCAGGGCTATAGGTATTGGCGCACCAAATGGAAATTGTTTTACCGGTATGATTGATGATGCATCAAATTTGTCCTGGAAGGGTAAGGTGCCGGTAGTGAAACTGATTGAAAAAAATTTTAATCTGCCGGCATTTTTATCAAACGATGCAAACTCTGCAGCTATTGGAGAAATGAATTACGGACGTGCAAAGGGAATGAAAAATTTTGCCGTCATTACCATGGGAACAGGCCTTGGCTGTGGAATTGTCGTGAATGGTGAACTGATTTTGGGACATCATGGTCACGCTGCCGAAATAGGCCACTCAACCGTTTTTTTTGACGGACGGTTGTGCAGCTGCGGCCGCAAAGGCTGTCTTGAAACATACGTATCCGGGCCCGGGCTGATTCGGACTGTGGAAAATTTAATCAGGGAAACGGATACAGTTAGCCGTTTAAGAAGCATACAGTTATCCCGGTCAGATTCACATCTTGTGTCTGATGCGGCAAAATCAGGGGACAAACTGGCTTTGCAAGCTTTTGATTACACAGGTAAAATTCTTGGAATGAAGCTCTCTGATCTTGTAACATATATTGATCCTGAAGCTATTATACTTTTGGGAGGATTGGCAAAGGCAGGTGAACTTATATTAAATCCGGCAAAAAAATATTTGGAAATGCATTTATTGCAGGTTTATCGTGATAAAATCAAGCTATATATTTCGGGACTAAATAATGACGAAGCAGGAATTCTGGGCGCTGCAGCTTCTGCCTGGAATGGCCTTCATAAATTAGAAGAACCGGTAAAATGATCAGCAGAAACAGATTTATTAAGACAATATCTTTAGGCGGACTCTTTCCTTTTAGTAAAGCATTACATCTCACGCCATCTGATTCAAAAAAAGCGTCTCCCATTGTTTTGTCTACGTGGAGTTTTGGCGTCGAAGCAAACCGTGTGGCATGGGACGTAATTGAAAAAGGAGGAACAGCCCTGGATGCTGTGGAAGCCGGGGTTAAAATTCCTGAAGCAGACCCGGAAAATTATTCGGTAGGATATGGCGGTTTTCCTGATCGTGAAGGCAGGGGAACTCTTGATGCATGCGTAATGGATCACAAAAGCAGGTGCGGATCAGTGGTTTTTTTGGAACATATTAAACATCCTGTATCGGTTGCCAGGAAAGTTATGGAAGAAACCCCGCATATCATGCTGGCAGGAGAGGGTGCGTTGCAGTTTGCCCTGGAACAGGGATTTAAAAAGGAAAACCTTCTGACGGAGAAAGCCAGACAAAAGTGGGAAGAGTGGAAAATAGAGTCGAACTACCGCCCAATTCCAAATATAGAGAATCATGATACTATTGGAATGCTTGCAATTGATACTGACGGTAACCTTTCTGGTGCCTGTTCAACAAGCGGCCTCGCTTTTAAGATGAATGGCAGGGTAGGAGATTCTCCATTGATTGGATCAGGCTTGTTTGTTGATAACGAAGCGGGGGCGGCAACAGCAACCGGACACGGCGAGGAGATTATCCGTATTGCAGGCAGCCATTTGGTGGTTGAATTGATGAGGCAGGGAGTAAGTCCGAAAGATGCGTGTCGTGAGGCTGTTAAACGCATTATCAAAAACAACGATGATATGAGTGATATTCAATGTGCGTTTCTGGCTCTGAACAGGCAGGGTGAATATGGCGCGTTTGCCGTGCAGCAAGGTTTTAATTTTGCAGTAACCGGAGCTGACGGGCACCGGCTAATTGATTCGGATTATGAATTATAAGGGAGTGCGCGCGGAGGCGCGGGGACGCGAAGTTTAAGATATGAACTGTTAATTAGAAAAAAATATACTATATATGAAGAGTTTTAAAGTTTGATTATTATTTGAATTATTGTTTTTATTATGTAATAAAAGACTATATCAATATTCAAATTTGAGACGCAAAAAGTATGGATTATATACATTTATCTGAGAATGAAATATCAACCATAATAGTAAACACTTGCTTTCAAATACATAAAAAACTTGGTCCTGGTCTGTTGGAATCCGTATATGAAGAAATACTATTTTATGAGCTATGCAATATGGGGCTGGAAGTAGAACGTCAGAAAACAATTCCAGTAGTTTGGAAAGGATTAAATATGAATCATGGATTTCGAGCTGATTTAATTCTAAACAAAAAAGTAATCATTGAAATAAAGTCTGTTGAGGCTATATCTTCTGTGCACATGAAAAAAGTATTAACCTATCTAAAGCTATTAAATATAAAATTAGGACTTTTAGTTAATTTTAATGAGTCCTTAATCAAACATGGCATCAAACGTATTGTAAATAACCTTTAAAAACTCCGCGTCCCCGCGTCTCCGCGTGAACAAAAAAAATTATCTAAACAATGGAAAATAAAATTTCAGTACTGGTTGTGGGATGTGGCAATATGGGTACATCACATGCCAGGGCATATCACAAACTGGATGATTTTGAAATTGCCGGGCTTGTAAGCCGCGGGCCGGAAAGCCGCAGCCGGTTATCGGATGAACTTGGCGGGCTGCCCACATTTGATAATTATGAAAAAGCACTTGCAGATACCAAGCCGGATGCCGTTTGTATAAGTACGTATCCGGGCACACACGCGGAATATGCAATCAAAGCCCTCAAGGCCGGATCTCACGTGTTTGTAGAAAAACCAATAGCGGAAACCATCGAAAATGCAGAGGCTGTTGTAGCTGCAGCAAAAAAAGCAGATAAGAAAGTTGTTGTTGGTTATATTTTGCGCCATCATCCGGGTTGGCAGCAATTTATATCGGAGGCCCGCAGACTGGGAATTCCATTAGTTATGAGAATGAATCTCAATCAGCAGAGTACCTGTAATGAATGGGAGGTGCACAAGAGTATCATGGATAGTATGTCGCCTATCGTAGATTGTGGGGTTCATTATGTAGATGTGATGTGCCAGATGACCCAATCAGATCCGGTTCGTGTACACGCCATTGGTGCACGCCTCTCCGATGAAATTAATCCTGAGACATATAATTATGGACAGCTGCAGGTGGTATTCAGAAATGGTTCCATAGGCTGGTATGAATCGGGATGGGGGCCAATGATGAGCGAACAGTCTTATTTTATAAAAGATGTTATCGGGCCAAAGGGATCTGTCAGTATTTACAAATCGTATGAAGGTGAAAAAAGGGGGGCTTCTGCCGACATTGCCAAGCATACCAGTGTCGGAATGCTGAGAATTCATTCCTCCGAAACGGGAAAGAACG
>JBHJOO010000608.1:0-16908 GCA_050329675.1 Balneolaceae bacterium | reverse complement strand
CCTGCAATGCCTGCAGGTTCGTGTTAATTTGACTGATGTTTGACATAATGAGTTACCTCGTTTGATTTCAATTGTGCATGATTCGCATGCATAAGATACACTTATCGAAAGACACCATCCGATACTTAAATTTTTTTCAAAAAAAATTTCAATTTTAGAAATAAATTCACTATGTTCGTTAGAGTTTTCTAACAATAATAGTCATCTGCAGAAATGGAACTTAGAGCGGGTACTTCATGGAAAAGTAATGAAAAGGTAAAAAACAAAACTTGCCTTCAGCTATTTAACAATTGCAGATTGGAAAGTGACCGCTTATTTGTTGCCAGACAATTTAAAAGTGAATCTGAAAAAAGTAAAAACGAAATTGGCACCCATCTTGAATTATTAAATAATAGAATCAAAGCAAATTGGACAGGAGTTTACATCAGTTTTGAGGTAGATTGTTTAATTGCGGAGGCTGGAAAAAATTTACAATCATTTACAGTGGATGCGTACGAAGAGATTAAATTATTCTCTGGCCAAAGGATAGTTCAGGATGATAAAATCATCCAGCCAATTAAATACTATAAATATGTGATTGGATATATATATACAAGGTTGAGTTTTGAGAATGATGACGATATGCTTCTCGGATTAATAGAGGCTTACAGTGATTTGATCCTAAAGGAACTTGAGCTTGCAGTAAATAAAGAGGCACTGGTAAAATACTCTGATAAATTCATCCGACAAAAAAATTCAAGTGAGAGCACTGAAAAACACAGTAACATTGTGATGAAAATGGCAGCCCACGATATGACCTCTCCACTGAATGCTATTCATGGGTACCTGGAAATGATCGATTATAATCTGAAACAAAGTGAAGACCTCGAAACTGTTAAAAAATATCATCGCCAGATCTCGTCCGGCATACATGATATTTCGGCAATTCTTGCTCAGTTTCAGGATATAACATCTATTAAAATTCCGGATAAGTCGACTCATAATATTGAAATTAATCTTGACTGGATGCTTTTGGAAATCGCAGAATTTTTTTATGAAAAAGCAAAAAGCAAAAATCTTAGGATATTACGTAAAACACCTGAAAAGCCGGTTTTTGTTCGTGCCGATTTAACCAAATTGAAACGGTCAATTGTAAATCTTGTTACGAATGCAATAAAATATTCCGATAAAACAGGAGAAGTGCGCATAGAGTTATCTGAAGCAGATGATATGGCCATAATCAAGGTAATTGATCAGGGTATTGGTATCAGAAAAGAAAAGCAGAAGGAGATATTCAAACCCTTTTTTCAGATATCTGAAGACACTCACAAAAAAGATCCAAGCTCTGTTGGCCTTGGCCTGTATATTGCATCTAATTTTATTAAACAGATGGGCGGATATATGGATCTGGAAAGCGAACCAAATTCCGGAAGCTGTTTTTATATCTATTTACCTTCTGTAAAACCAACAATATTGTAAGGGCTAAGATTCTGCTGTTTGGTTCACGCGTGGCAGCAAAGATCAAAGGCAGTATATAAATACAAGCATAGATGTTTTTTATAAAAACATCGCGGGTTTCTCCTTTATTCTATCCTTGACACGAAATTAGACTCAAGACTATTCTTTAAGTTAACATGCCCTAATGTCACTTCTTCATTAAATTGAAGCTGTATATTGAGCCCCTGCCGGATCTCTGTATTTAATCTGATTGGAATGATACTGTGTTTTTTTACTTTCCAGCAAACCTGGTTCGATTGTGGCATTTCCTGAATTTGGGAAAAAGTGATTCTTTTCGGTTTCTTTTCTCAAATTATTTATGATAACAAACAGAGATTCGGATAATCCAAATTCAGTGAGCTTCATAAGCGATTGCCCGGGATAGCTCAGCAGGAGTTCGATAAATTCATTTAATAATGATTGATAATTTTTTTCAGATGAATCTTTTTCTTTCTCTTTTATACTCTTTCTTTTGTCAAGTTCATCCTGAAAAACTTCCTCAAAAGATTGCAATGATGAAGAATACAGAACTCTCATATCTGAGATTAAACTTTTTCTATCCATAGAAAAATTGATTTTTTCAGCCTTTGTTATCTGTTTTTCTCTCATGGTTTTCCATCTTTAAATTCAAAAAAATTTCAGAAAGTAATAAATTAATATTGGTTATATAACTTATCGATCCAAATAAATGGAAACTTAAATTGAACCGGTATTAAACATGTTTCTATCGTTTGAAGAGTCGGTTTTCAAAGACTTCTTTGAGAAAGTGATAAAATTCTAAACTTTTTATCGCATACTAATACGTACATTTGAATATATGAATGAAAAGAAAAAACGTATTTATTTATCCTCCCCGCATATGGGCGGAGATGAGCTTGATTATATTCATGACGCTTTTGAAAAGAACTGGATTGCCCCGCTTGGATCAAATGTAAACGGGTTTGAAGAAGATTTATCAAATTATACAGGCAGTAAAAATGCTGCAGTAGTTACATCGGGAACGGCTGCCATTCACCTGGCATTGATATTATGTGGAGTTCAGCAAGATGACGAGGTGATTTGTCAGTCATTTACATTTACAGCAACGGCAAATCCTATACGTTACCAGGGGGCCACGCCCGTTTTTATTGACTCGGAAGCGGATACCTGGAATATGGATCCGGAACTGCTTGAAGAGGCAATAGAGGATCGAATCAAGAAAGGGAAAAAACCAAAGGCAATCATCATTGTTCATCTTTATGGAATGCCTGCAAAAATGAATAGAATTTTGGATATTGGCCTCAAATACAATATTCCGATTATTGAGGATGCTGCTGAAGCACTTGGTTCCGAGTTTGAGGGACGAAAGTGTGGTTCTTTTGGCAAATTGTCTATTCTTTCATTTAATGGAAATAAGATTATTACAACTTCCGGAGGCGGGGCAATACTGAGTGATAATGAAAACCTTATTAGAAAAGCACGCTTTTTGGCAACTCAGGCTCGCGATGAAGCTCCGCATTATGAGCATTCCCAATTAGGTTATAATTATAGAATGAGTAATATAGTGGCAGGAATTGGCCGGGGACAGATGAAGGTTTTAAATGACAGAGTGGCAAAGCGAAGATGGATTCACGATTATTATTTTGAAGCTCTTGATGGTACCTGGTTAGAACAAGGTAAGGGATGTTATGCTAATTTTTCTAATAATATACACACAAATCACAACTCACGACTCACGGCTAAAAATTCGAAATCAGGTTTCTACTTTCTTAAAGAACCGGTTGGAACAAAAAGTAATCGCTGGCTTACAACTGTGATTATCAATCCGGAAGAGATGGAGGGTGTGACTCGTGAGGATATCAGGGTAGCCCTTGAAAAGAAAAATATTGAAAGCAGGCCGTTGTGGAAACCAATGCATATGCAACCATTATATCAAAAATTTCCTTATTATGGTAGTAAAGTTGAATTGTCAGATGTCAATCAATCAGAATTTGATGGTTTATCCGGCTGTCTTTTTGAATATGGCCTCTGTTTGCCATCAGGCAGTAACATGAGTGACAAAGACCTTGAAAGAGTGATTGATGCAATTCAGGAAGTAATAGCAGTTACGAAATGAGTTGTTCTTACGTATTAATAAGTTTGAAAATATGAATACCTTGATGTTTTTTGTAGTATTCACATTTCCATTATAAAATTGTAATCTGTAATTAGAACAGAAATGAATAAGTTTATTACGGGTGAAAATTTAAAATTATTACAAACAGTTTAACAGCTTTTAAATGTAGGGATTTAAAAGTTTTTGGGACTAAGGGACATTAAAAAAATGAGACTAAAACCGAATTCGTTCTTAAGATCTGTGTTTTTCTTTGCAGGAGATACCGTTGCCCTGGTAATATCAGCTATATTTGCATTTGCTTTCGTATCATCTTTTGCTAATACACCTATACCATTTCCATTTTTGATCACGGTGTTACTGATAGGATCCATGCTGTTAGGATTAACTCTCTATAAAATGCATAAAGCCAATTGGCGCTTTGTCAGTCTTCGAGAAATGGTTCGAATAGTGCTTGGATTAACCGCAGGTTATCTGTTTTTCCTGGTAACCGCCAATATCTTTATGGATGTTGGAAGGTTTGAGCATGCTTTTGCTGTGTTAATGTTAACGAACGGTTTACTTTTTGTAGGTGGTTTCCGGATCAGTAAAAGAGTGGTTTCGGAATTAGTGAGCTATCCCATTACAATTAAGAACAGAAAAAATACCAAGAAGAGTGTTATTATATTCGGCGCTGGCAGTGCCGGTGATCAGATAATCCGGGATATTTTTAAAAATGATGACTGGAATCTTACTATTCAGGGGGTATTTGATGATAATAACAATGTGCATGGTACCACAATCCACGGTATCAAAATAATGGGCACAAGAAAGCATCTCTTTAACTACCTGAGATATAATCAGGTAGATCAGCTGATTATTGCCGTTCCGTCAATGCCTAAAAAGGATCTGAAAAAAATCATTGATGAAGTCAAATTGATTCGGCCAGACCTGAGCATCAAAGTACTGCCGTCTTTTCATTCTTTAACGGATGATCCGGTAGGCATAAGAAATGTCAGGGATATCAGTATTGAAGATATACTTGGCAGAGAATCTGTTAAAATTGATATGAATTCTATTAAAGAGAGTGTGTCAGGAAAAACTGTTTTGGTGACAGGTGCCGGCGGATCCATTGGAAGTGAAATTGTCAGGCAATGCGCAAATTTAGCACCCAAAAAACTGATTGCACTTGATGTTGATGAAACGGAGCTGTTTAACCTGAACAACGAGCTCAAAGATAATGGAATTATTATAACACCTTGTGTTGCCAATATCGCTGATAAGAAAAAAATTGATCAGTTGTTTGGTCAGCTTAAACCGGATCTGATATTTCACGCTGCTGCTTATAAGCATGTTCCAATGATGGAAAGTTTTCCTGAAGAAGCAATAAAAGTAAATATTGGCGGAACGCGAATTCTTGCCACGCTTGCTTGTAAACATAATGTCGATAAATTTGTGATGATATCAACAGATAAGGCGGTGAATCCTACAAATGTGATGGGTGCAACGAAGCGTGTTGCAGAGGAGGTCTGCATGTCTCTGAATGGCAGCTGTATTACAAAATTTATTTCCGTCAGATTTGGCAATGTATTGGGGTCAAGAGGATCTGTTGTACCTATTTTTATGGAACAAATTAAAAAGGGCGGGCCCGTGACTATCACTGATCCGGAAATGAAACGTTTTTTCATGACGATTCCCGAAGCAGTACTTCTTGTAATGCAAGCCGGTTCAATGGGTGATGGAGGTGAAGTTTTTGTGCTTGATATGGGCGAACCTGTCAAAATTATGGATATGGCTTCTGATCTTATCCGTTTACATGGATTGGAACCGGGAGTAGATATTCAGTTTGAATTTACAGGACTCAGGCCGGGTGAAAAACTTTTTGAAGAACTTTTGAATGCAGAAGAAGGTGTTACTGAAACTAAACATGCAGAAATTTATAAAGCCATTTGCAGCAAAAGATTGGAAAAGAATGAATTAAGCAAAAAGTTAGCTAAGCTGTTCAACAGTATCGATAGCAGTGATTTTGATTGCATTCGTACAATTCTTCATGAAATGGTGCCAAGCTATACATTTAACAAAAACCTGGAATCAGAGAATCTGCTTCAAAAATCCCAAAACGGACACACTAAAAAAACGAGAGAGGGTTTGAGTTACGAATCTGTCGGCTGATGGTCGTTTATAATCAGATGAGTCCGATTTTATATTTTTTGCGGAACCTGGGTTAAAAAGACGTTTATGCTCTAAACACAGTCCAAAATCTGATTCAATTTTGTAATTATAAGGTCCGGTTTAAGATTTTTACAGTTCTTGTTTTCTTTCCTCCATTTCAGTGAGCGTTTATCTCCGGCAAAGAGAGCAGTTTTCAATCCCATATTATGAGCAGGTAAAATATCCTTCAGCATATCATTTCCAACATATAGAATTTGATGAGGTTTCAGTTTCGCATCCGAACGTTCAATCTTATCCAAAAAAGCTTCGTAAAAAGAAACTGATGGTTTTTTTAGCTTTTCTTCAAAAGACCAGTGTAATAACTGCTGGTTAAAACCAAGATTGGATAACGAGTTACCCGTTAACGCTTCAAAGGCAATGGGTGTATAAAATTGAGAATTTGATATAACAGCGAGTTCAATCTTTTTTTCTTTTAACGAGGTAATGACTTTCAGTAAATCCGGCATCGGCCAAATGGGATTCATGCGTATTTCAAACTCAATGGCAAATTTGGATACGGTTTCTTCATCTATGGTTCCCTGTATCAGCCGTTTTTGTTTTAGTGAGTTCAAAACATCCGTCCAGATGTGTCGAATATCCGGTTCCGGATTGTCATACCCCTGATTTTTTAGGATTTTAGAATGTTCATCAACAACCAAATCATAGTAATCGAAACCCATGAAGGCAGCTTCAGTATCAAGTATAGTCAGTTCACAGTTATCAAGTGCAGCGGTAATTATATCTGCGTCTGCTTTACCGTCATCTATCCCGATATCACCAACAGCTGAAATAAACATCGTGCCATAAAAATCAAAAGCAACACACTTAATTTCTTTTAGTTTTTTCAGAACAGGTTCGGTACCGGTTTCGATAGGCTCAAGCGGTTTAGCCTGTTTTTCAAAAATAGATTTAAAAGTTTCGTTAGCTGAAATTTCCATCTGAAGATATTATAAACCTGGAATTTTATTTGCGGCCAAATTTTTCCCTGTATTCAGGTATAGTAATCATAGGAGGCCGTTCCTCTTCCACAATTTCTATCTCAAGCTGACGGTAATGTTCCTCTTTTACCTGAAACTGGCGCAGAATTTTTTCATGTTCCGCTTTTTCGATGATACCAAGAGCCTTGGTTCGTTTTATAAATGTCTGCAAAATACCAAAAGCCATTTTTCCAAGTGCCTGTGTGGGTTTATTTTCGTGCACACGTTTATCAAGATCGGTTTGAGCAAATGCACCGATGCCAAAATTATGATAAACATCAATCAAATGTGAAGTTTCAACACCATAACCAATAGGAAATGCGATTTGTTCAAGTACCTCTCTTCGAACGGCATACTCACCCGAAAGAGGTTGAATCATTGCCGTAAGATCTGGAAAAAACAATGAAAAAAGTGGACGGACTAAAATTTCAGTTACACGGCCTCCCCCTGAAGATCGTACACCCCCGGAAATAGCAAGCGGCCTGTCGTAAAATGCTTTTACGTATTTAACTTCGCTTCTGTATATTAAAGGAGCTACCAATCCGTAAACAAAACGCGGATGAATATTGCTGATATCGGCATCAACATAAACGATAATATCTCCTGTAAGCTGATAAATAGCTTTCCAAAGATTTTCACCCTTGCCTTTCTTTTTCTCAAGCTTCGGAAGAATATCATCCGCAAGATAGGTATCAGCTCCAAAGCTCTTGGCTACTTTAAGAGTATTATCTTCTGAACCGGAATCAATGACTGCAATTTCATCAATCAATGGATAGCGGTTTATCAGCTCTGACCGGAATATGATCAGTTCTTTGCCGATGGTTTTTTCCTCATTGAGTGTTGGAAGGCATAGTGAAATTTTTAAATTCTGTTTTTCTTTTTCTTTAATGAGTGCCTTCAAATCCCAAAACCGGGAGTGATGGTACGTATTAGTGTCAATCCATTTTTGTAAATCAGCCACAAAATCCTCCGTCAATTGCAATTATAGTCGCTAAGAGTTGAGCCATTCCTTTAAAAATCGGTTCAATTTGAATGGTTTCATTTTTCTTATGTATATGATCTCCGTGTGTTATGCCAAGAGTCACCGCCGGTATTTGTTTGTTAATCAAAGCAGCAAGCTCCGACGTGCTGGGTGCAAGCCTTGGTTCAATATCCAGGTTCTTCATAATTTCCCTCGTACACCTGGTAAGCGGGTGTGAAAAGGCTATACCACCTGGTTTACGCTTTGCAAAAATATCCAGATTTATATGATCCCCGGTTTTCGAAGTCACTTCCATAACAATATCTTCTATCGTTTGGCCTACATCTGCAACCACATCTTCAGATTCAGACCGAACTTCAAACCCAAGTGTTGCATCTTTGGCAATCGTATTAAAAGAAGAGCCACCAACAATTGACCCCATTACAATACTCGTTCGCGGACGATTGGGCAAACGAATATCATTTATTTTATTGATTACCTCGTTAAGTGTGAGGATTGCGCTGGCATCACCAAAGCGTGACCAGTCATAACTATCGGGTACGGTACAGGTAATTTCACCCCTCAGCATTCCTATAGAGGTATGGCTTAGCCGTCCAAGTTCTGCACCCTCAATGCAAAGCCCTGCAGAAAATTTAAATTTACTATTTTTCAGGAAAAAACGAATTCCCTCAAGGTCGCCTCGGCCAAGTGATTTGGTTCCGCCCAGCAGGACAAGGTTATTCTTTAATTCAATTTTCAGGTCTTTCAATATATAGGGAAGGCTTACCAGTACGGCGAGGCCAAGACTGTTATCAGCGACTCCGGGGCCTGTGATCGTATCGGTTGATACCTGTAATGTATGATCCGTTTTCTCAGAAAAAACCGTATCGGCGTGAGCATTAATCAAAATTGATTTTTTCCTCTCAATACCATCCAGAACACCAATTCCATTTCCTGCATCATCCACAGAACTTTCGGAAAGGCCGGCCTCGGTAAACCGGTCTACGAGAAACTTAATTCTTCGCTCTTCTCCAAATGAAGGTGCGGGATTTTCCCCGATCATTACCAAATTAGCCAGTAAAATTTCTTTAAACCCTTTTACACTCTCTTCAAGTTCAGGGAGATTGCTTATTAAAGCATTAAAGTTTTTGTATTTCATGTACTATAAGTGACATTAGTATAATTACTATATAATGTGACAATGTATTAAAAAATTACTGTAATTACAGTAATAACCTCTCTTTTTTAAAGTGTCGGAATTTTTTTTAAAAACAAAATTTTTTGTAACGAATAAAGGGTCAGATCGTCTTATCATTGTAATTACAAATATTTCCCGTTTTGCAAAATAACTCATGAGTTTACCGGATTCACAAAAATCTGAAAAAAATTTAATTCACGAAATCCTGAATGGAAATCGGGAATTATATAGAGTACTGGTTGACCGTTATTCGCCCATGGTATTTTATGTGGTGAGAACATATGAACAAAATGAGGATGAGGTGAAAGAATTGGGACAAGAAATATTTGTAAAAGCGTATGAACGACTAAACAAGTTTAGAGGTAATTCTAAATTTTCAACGTGGTTGTATTCATTAGCTTCAAACCACTGCCGTGATTATGTAAAAAATATTCGAAGATCGAATATACGGTTTAGTGAAACGGAAGATGGGTATATGGAAAATATAATGACAGAAGAAAATACACCGGATAAAAAAATGGAAGCCCTGGAGTGGTCATCCAGATTAAATAAGGCTCTGGATAAAATATCTGTTGAGTATTCGGAGCCTCTTTTGCTGAAATACAGAGATGGTTTGAGTTACGAATCCATTTCCGAGCAGCTTGACGTATCCGTTTCAGCGCTAAAGGTAAGAGTGCACAGAGCAAGAAAAGAATTACAATCAATATTAGGTAATAGCAGGTGACAGATTATGAAAAATAACTATGAAAAATTATTGATGAAGTTTCTGGATGGTGAACTGTCGGCAGATGAAGAAAGAAAGGCTCTGCATTTAATTGCGGAGAACGAGGAAATGAGATCTCTGCTGAAATTTGATCGTCTTTTATTTCGAGAATTAGCTGAAGAGTTTCAGCCGGAATTAATGAACGTACCTGATGGCTTTGCCGATGATGTAATGAGTCAAATTTATGCTCTCGAGCAGGAGCAGGAAACGACCTCTTTAACTGTTTGGGAAAAAATGAAAGAGTGGCTGGGCGAACTTTTTGAGCCAAAACAGGTAGAATTCCGGCCGGCATTTGCTTATTTGATTCTTGCTTTTCTCGTAATTGGATATGGATTTTATTCTGAGATGATTTCAGGATCACAAATGAATCGGTTTACATCTGAAACTCAGGAGATGCGCTTTGTTTCAGAAATTGAACAGGAAGAAAGGGTATGGATCCGCTTTGTCTATATTGATGAAGAAGCTGATAACATATCCGTTGCAGGAGATTTTAGCGAATGGGAACCAATATCTCTTGATTTACAAATAGTGGATGGAAAACAAGTCTGGTCCGGCCTTGTACCCGTTACAAGAGGTGAGCACCGTTATATGTTTGTGAGAGACGGAGTGGAATGGCTGACTGATCCACTGGCTGATGTACAAAGAGATGATGGTTTTGGTAATAAAAATGCCGTCTTATACTTATGAAAAAAACGGTTTTAGTCATGATCATACTATCAATCTTATCCAATAAGGAAATAAACGCTCAAAATCTGGATGCATTCATAACGATCGATTCAAGAGCGGGATTTTCTACGAATACATTTTTGAATCCGTTTTTAGCGGAATGGGATCGAACAGAGAATTCGGGTTATGCTATGGTTTCGCCTCTTGCAAACATTTTAGTTAGCAGTAACAGATTCGCTGTCGATTTTACAGGCGGTTTTGTATTTGAGCCATTTTTTGATGGCCGGGACACATGGCATGGCGGGCTTCTTCTTGCAGATGCAAGATATAGAATCGGAAACAGTATCACAGCTGGAGTTGAAACAGGCGGAAGTTATTTTACTTCGTTTTTTACACGCCAGTTATATTGGGTGCAGCCAAAAATATCATGGTCGCCTTCACTTTTCACAAGGCTGAGTTTTAAAGCCGGACCTACTTTTCGTGATTATGAAAATTTCAGAGAAGAAGACCTGAATGACAGAATTGATTTATATGCATTAGAATTTGAAACATGGCCTGCATTGAACTGGCAGCTTACGGGCGGAATATTTGGGAATTTTGCAACCAGTATATCCGATAATCTGAGTAGCAGGTTCTCAGTTACCAAGATATTTGATAATTCGTTTCGCTTATCCGTTCGGGGTGGGATCGATCAGTTTAAAAATGAAATAATTACCGGTACCAATGGACCTGGAGGCCCGCCATTTGGTGGTTTTCGTCCCGTTACAACTACTGAAGAAGAAACCGATGTGCTCTTAAGAGCCGGTCTGGCAGCTTCCTATGAATTATTTTCATCATTTTCAATTACCACAAACCTGGATTTTGTAAATCTTCAATCTACGGGAACACCGGCTGCATCTGATGTCCATTTTTCGGCTGGAGTGCGATATACATTTCCTCTTGGTTTATCATCAGGTGGTGGGAAAGGTGCTTCTCCCAAATGGGAAAAAGAAAATAACAGCGCATTAATTCTAAATATTAATTATAAGGGAAACGGGCGTCTTTTTTTGACAGGTGATTTTAATGGATGGGAAAAACCGGGTATACCTTTAATCAAACAAAAACAAAAAAGGTATGCAGCCCAAATTTCCCTGGATTCCGGTGCATATGAGTATAAAATACTTTTAATAGAAGGTGACAAAGAGGAGTGGGTTGATTTCACACCCGATACTTTTACAGTAAATGATGGTTTTGGCGGTGAAAATGGGTTGATAATTATAGAATAAAATGAAAGGAAAAAAATGAAGAGAATAAATCTAAATAATATAAAGGGTACGATTATTTGTTCAGTGATTTTTTTGACACTGTGCATAAACACTGAACTGCTAACAGCACAAAACAATAATCTGACTGAATTGGTTAACCGGGCAGTTTCAGCGGGTATCGATAAATCGGAATTTGAAATTTTGCAGACAAGAGCGGCTAATTCAGGTATAACGGATGATCAGCTTGTACAAATCATTGAACCGGCATTAATAATGGCCGAACAAAATTTGCCTGCTGAACTGGTTTTTCAAAAAGCCCTTGAAGGAATAGCCAAAGGAGTTCCGGCAAGCAGAATGATTCCTGTATTGGATGGATTGCGTCAAAATGCAGAGCAGGCATCATCTATTGTAGATCCCTGGTTACAAAGGCCGGAAGTCGAAAGTTTTTTGAACCGAAACAGAGAGCAGGCAGGTATAAATTACAGAACCGAAATGTTGAAAGCAGGGGTTAAAACATTATCTCAATCCGTACCCTCTGAAGTATTGCAGAGTGTTCTGGATGAAATTGGAAAAGAGGCCGTATTAAGTAAAACAACTCCGGCTTCTATATTGGTTGGTGTAAATATTATAGGAGATTTGCCTTCAACGGCTGTACAGCCTGAAGCAACCGGAACTCTTATTTCAAAAACCCTGAGTGGCGGATTCAGGGCAGACGATATGCAAAAACTGCCTGGCGCCATGAATGCTGCTCAACGCAGAAGTCAGCTTCCTGCAGCTTCTATTATCGAGGGTGTTACAAGTCAGCTTCAGGGCGGGATTCCGGCAAATCAGATTCTTCAAAATCTTTTTAACGGTAATGTATCCATTGGCCCTCCCGGCAATATACCACGAGGCCTCGAAAACCGGCCTGGAAGAGGCAGGGGTAATAATTAATCAGAACACCTTTTACGGTTCTACCGGAAACTTTGTGGATAAAAAGAGTTAGGTTTGTTTATGATGAAAGGTAGAATGCTCCCTCCGTCGGCTGACGGAGGGCCGGGGGATGAAAAGCGATAAAATATCTATAGTTAGGAAGTTATTTAAAGATGACAAATTCGAATATCTGCAATGTTATTAAACGGTTATGCTGATGGCAAGATGGCAGGTCATCCCCCTGCACCCTCCGTCAGCCGACGGATGGAATTTTCGAGACATGCAAAATCGCCAGCCAGTACTCAGGGTTCTGTTCACTACCAACAAAGTTTCCGATAGACCCCTTATACAAAATAAATATCAGTTTCAAAAAAGTCAGTAACCATTTGCTGTTCCACTCGTCATATTTACAGATAAAAAAATCACAGACTACAAAAACCCTCAATTAAATAAATAGAAAAATGAAGATGAAAAATAAAATAACGACCCTGTTAACAGCTATATTCGTTGTCCTTGCAGGTTGTTCTACAAACAGCGACTCGGGAACGGGAACCCTGGAAGTCCGTTTGCACGATGCACCGGCTGCGTTTGATGAAGTAAACATTTTTGTTGAACGTGTAGAAATCAATAACACGACAACAGATGAAGGCTGGATAGTTGTAAGTGAACCCAATCGTTCATTTAACATATTGGAACTGATTAATGGTGAGTTCGAAGTTTTGGGAATTACCGATCTTGAAACAGGATTTTATCCTCAATTCCGGCTTATTTTAAGCCGTGATAATAATAGTGTCGTAATTGATGGAGAAATGCACGATTTGTTTATTCCAAGTGGTGAACAAACCGGTGTAAAAATAAACATTGATGCTGAAATTGAAGAAGATATCCGATATGTACTGCTTCTGGATTTTGATGCAAAACGATCGGTAGTTGAAGCAGGACAGGCAGATCCGCTTAGATTTCTTCTGAAACCGGTTATCAGGGCAACAAACGAAGCTATTACCGGAAATATATCGGGAACAGTTTTACAGGTTGATGCACGGCCGGCCATTTATGCCATCGCAGGATCGGATACATTGTCCACTACATTTGCCGATACCTTGACCGGTGAGTTTAAACTGATAGGGCTTGAAGAAGGTATGTATACGGTATCTGTCAATCCACAGGCAGGAGAATACCAGGAATATCAGCAGGACGGAGTGCAGGTACAGGTTGGTGAAACAACTGAGCTTGGTGATATAGATCTTTCCAGCAATTGAACAGAAGGTTAGAGAACTCAAGCAAGAGGCCTGTAGTGATATGCAGGCCTCTTTTTTTTGATTAATAATCTGGTGTTGTGGCAACTGTAAACCCGCAAAGTTTTATCTCAGAGTTGCTACCATTTTCTTAACATACTGTCATTTCAGAAAGGTAACTTTGCGGGTTTCTTGCTACAGATAGGTAAAAAGTGAAAACGCAAAATTTTATACCATTACCGGTTCCGTGTTAAATTTCTTTATACTGCTTTTGCAGATCGCTTTGGCTTTTAATGTGGCTGATGTGCAATCTGTAATTTCCACTTCTGCATAATCCCCCGGAATAAAATCCTGACGATCAAAAACAACCATTTTGTTGGTATCAGTCCGCCCGCTCAACTGTTGATCTGATCGTTTGCTTGTTCCTTCAACAAGTACAAGATGGCGTTTGCCGATTTCCATGCGGTTCAGCTCTTCCTGAATATTCATCTGTTGAGTTATTACTTCAGTAAGCCGCCTTTTTTTTACATCTTCGGGTACATCATCATCGTATTTCCGGTGGGCAAGCGTACGTTCACGTTCTGAATAGGCGAACATATAGGCCAGATCATAGCGAACTTCTTTCATCAAACGCAATGTATCCTGATGTTCCTTTTCCGTTTCACCGCAAAAACCCGTTATCATATCTGTGGAAAGAGAAACTCCCGGAATGATGTCACGCATGGTATCAATCAGTTCCAGATACTGTTCTCTTGTGTATGGGCGACGCATCCGTTCCAGAACATTGTTATTACCTGATTGTGCCGGAATGTGAATGCTGTTACAAAGATTTGGCCTTTCACTGATCAGGTAGAGCAGATCCTGCGGAAAATCTTTTGGGTGCGGAGATGAAAAACGAATACGCATCTCAGGATTTACCTTACTCGCTTCATCCATCAACTTTGTAAAATCACAATTATTCGTTTTATATGAATTTACATTTTGTCCGAGAAGTGTAACTTCTTTGTAACCCTGGTCACTCAGCTGTTTCAATTCATCATGAATACTCTCCATCGGGCGGCTTCTTTCCCGGCCCCTGGTAAACGGGACAACACAAAAAGAACACATGTTATCACAACCGCGCATTATCGATATAAATGCACTGACTCCATTACCAGTTGTTCGAACAGGTGTAATGTCAGCATACGTTTCTTCAAGAGATAGAATCACGTTTACCGCCTTTCTGCCATCATCAACCTGGTTCAAAAGTTTGGGGATATCCCGGTAGGCATCGGGCCCCACAACAAGATCTACCAGTTGTTCTTTATCGATTATCCTGTCTTTAATTCGCTCGGCCATACAGCCAAGAACTCCAACTGTTACACCGCTGTTTTGGTTTTTTAATGATCTGAATTCTTTAAGCCGATTCCATACTTTGGTTTCAGCATTTTCACGGATCGAGCAGGTGTTAACAAAAATATGATCCGCCTCTTCCGCTTTATTGACGGGCTGCATACCCTGTTCCATCAGGATTGAATTCACAATCTCGGAATCGGCAAAATTCATCTGGCAGCCATAGGTTTCGATATAGAATTTTTTATTCGACAAGGATTCAGATCATTTTTAAATTTTGAAGATTAGTAAATATAGAAAAAATTTGACCGAATTTGAATTCAGGCGTCAGGATAAGCGGGGTAACAATTCAACCTGATTTTTTAATGAAGACAATTCAACAGAAAAAGTGTGTTCAAGATAGTTTTCCAGGTGCTTGCCATAAAAATCCGTCCGATCAGATTTTCTCCAAAAGTTTCTTTGTTTGTCGATAACCGGGATGATAGTGTAAATATCATCAGGATCAAACAAAAGCAACTGATTGTGAAGCTGATCAAAGTGATCGGATATTTTACGTGCAAGAACCATCATAAATGGAAATCCATATTCTGATGAGACAGACAGGTTATGCAGGCTAAACGAATAGGAACGAATCGTTTCACATTTTTTTAAAAGATCAGAACGGGAAGCTTTTTCATCTGATTCTGATCTGTATTCCCGGTAATGACGCTGAAAGCGATGTCCGATTTCAAGAGTTAAAAGAGCAGCTGCGGTTGACAAGAACCGCGCACTTTTTCTATCGTTTAATTCGGCCATTCTTCAGGATTTTTTCTCCATTGATTCAATAGTGCAAGATCCTCTTCCTTAATAATTCCCTGTTCAACAGCAACTTCAATGAGTATGTTATAATCGGTAAGGCTATAAACGGGAATGTTCAGATTATCGAAGTTTTCGACAGCTTTATCAAATCCGTATGTAAAAATAGTGAGAACAGCGAGTACATCCGCACCAATAAATTGAATCGCATCAATTACTGACATTGCGGATCCTCCGGTGGATATCAAATCTTCAATTACAACGGTAGATTGCCCTTTATCCACTCCTCCTTCAATTTGGTTTCCGAGGCCATAGGTTTTGGCCCGGGCCCGGACATAGGCAAGAGGTTTATTTAATCTGTCAGCAATCCAGGCGGCATGTGGAATACCGGCCGTAGCTGTACCTGTAATAACATCAACATCGGGAAAATCCTTATTCAGGATCCCGGTAAAGGCTTCGATTATTTTTTTTCGCAACTCCGGATAACGAAGTATCAGGCGATTATCACAATATATGGGTGAATTCCAGCCGGATGCCCAGGTAAATGGTTTATTTGGCCGGAGTATCAGGGCATCGATATCCAGTAAGGATTTGGCCAGCTCTTTGGCAAAATCTTTATCTACTATTTTTATTTTTTGTACAGTCTCCATATATAACAATTATATTGCATCAAACTTTTTTCGGCTGAATTCATTATTCCGTGTAAAATACAAGCAAAACAGGGTTTCATTCTCTTTTTATCTTAATAGATTTTTAAAAGAGTAGATTTGCGAGATAAATTACCGAATGCAAACAAACGAACGCATAAACTCCTGCCGCGATATCATCAAGCAATATACCAAATTTTCCCGGAAATTTCTGCAATCTGTCAATTCCTAAAGGTTTTATAATATCGAAGATGCGAAAAAGAATAAATCCTGTGAAAAGTATCATCAGGTCAGTGGTGAAGGTATGGCCAAATGGAATAAATAAAAAAGGAATGGATTGGCCTGCAAATTCATCGAGAACAAAACGGGAGGGATCTTCTCCCCATGCACGCACGCAGGTATCGGACGTTAGTAAACTAA
>JBHJOO010000004.1:0-7987 GCA_050329675.1 Balneolaceae bacterium | reverse complement strand
GGACGAATTCCTGCAGAAATCATCATTGAGAACATCTCACCCAGGACAAAAGTGGTTTCTGTAAGTGCCGTCCAATTTCTGAGCGGCTATAAAACTGACTTAAAATCTATCGGGAAATACTGCAGAGAAAATGACATTTTTCTTGTGGTGGATGGAATTCAGGCCCTGGGAGCGGATGAGATAAATGTTGAAGAAATGAAGATCGATGCACTGGCTTCCGGCGGACTTAAATGGCTGATGGCTCCCCTGGGTGTAGGATTTCTATATCTGAATGACCGCACACTTAAAAATTTTACACCAGTGCGAACAGGCTGGTTTTCAGTTGAGGATCCCTGGGATTTATTAAATTATAATCAGCCCTGGCTTAAAAATGCTTTAAGGCTTGAGGACGGTACACCCAATATGCTCGGAATCACAGGATTAAATGCCTCACTTAAAACTTTGCTGGATATCGGAATTCTAAATATTTCCCGGCACATTCAAATGCTTACTTCACAGCTTATTGAAATGATCCAATCCGAAAAAAAGTTTCAACTATATACAAGTATAAAGAGTAATGAAAGGGCTGGTATTATTACTTTTAAAACCAGGGAGCAAATGGATAGCGAAAAACTCATTATGGAATTAAAACAAGAGAACATTTCTGTGTCATTCCGCGAAGGATTCATCAGAATGGCACCGCATTATTACAATACACCAGAGGAAGTACATATTGCATTTGAAGAAATCAGAAAAAGAATTTAAATCTCAGGGAATGTGGCGCAAAACAAAAGAATTAATTTCCGTATCGGTCAGAAAGGCAATTGATTTTGAAATTGGAACCCAGGGGGCAGCCATCGCTTTCTATACAATTTTTTCCGTGGCGCCTCTGCTTATTTTAATTATCTCGGTTGGGAGTCTTTTCTATAGCGAAGAGCTGATTACAGGACAGGTGAGCGAACAACTTGAAACCTATTTTGGCGCTGAACTTGCGAGGGGCCTGCAGGAGTTTATGGAAAGCAGAAAACAGGCAGCCGGTAACTTATTTACATCAATTGTTGCACTGATTACCATGGCTGTCGGTGCTACTACGGTTATAAGCCAGTTAAAGCACGTTCTGAATAAAATATGGAACGTTGAAACAATTCATATACATTCCGTGTGGCAGTTTATGTTAAACAGGCTGATCTCTTTTGGAATTATCATTATTCTGAGCTTTCTGCTTCTCACTTCACTTTTTGCAGAGTCATTCATTGCTTTTGCTTTTTCCTTTTTGCAGCAAATATTTCCGGAAATCAGTTTAACCTACTATCAGATTTTATCACAAATGTCCACTATATTTTTTGCAATCATTTTCTTTACACTGGTTTTTAAAATTTTACCAGATGTACATGCCCGATGGAGTGATATCCTGGCCGGTGCACTTTTTACAACAATCCTGTTTCTTCTTGGAAAATATTTGGTCGGGCTTTTTCTTACTGCAACAGGAATAGACACAACGTACAGAGCTGCCGGCTCAATTGTCATATTTGTGATTTGGGTTTACTACAATGTTCAGATCGTCCTGTTTGGTGCAATTGTTACCCAGGTATATACATCCATGTTCGGGGGAAAAATCCTGCCCTATAAATTCGTCTCGCTGCGAATGGGCAAAACACAAACGGATTGATTAGCGGTTTGCCAAACCCGAAAATCAGTACACTTCCTCGAAAGTGCGGCTGGATGGTTTCAGGATTTTCTTAATTTCATCATTACTCATGGAATCTACATTTCCATTTAATTTGGCACGAATATCCAGGTAACCAAAAAGTTTCTGGCGGGCAAGTTCCCTGTAAATACCGGTTTCCATTCCCTTCAGTCCACAAATGTAGATAAGTGTATTTTCTTGCTGCAAAATCTGAAACAGCAGATCTTTTTCATCTTCAATTTTTGACTGGACATAGTGTTTGGATCCGTCCGGCCGCCGTTCTTCGCGTGAAATGCTTTTCAAATAGTGAAAATTTTCATGTTTTTCGGCCATTTTTTCAAAATAGTCCGGATAAAGTAGGTCAGTTCTGTAAGGGCATCCAAAAATCAAGACACAATCATTATTATATTTTTTTTCAAACAGCTCCATGATCATACCTCTGAACGGAGCAATACCAGTACCGGCGGCGAAGAAAACATAGTTGAAGTCTCTTGAATTTTCAGGAAGCAGGAAGCGTCGCCCGCTTGGCCCGGTCATTTTAACCCGGTCACCTGGCTGTAAATCAGCAAGATAGTTGGAGCAAACACCCATATAGATCCTTTCGTTTAACTCTTCAATAGTTCTTTTTACTGTAGTGGATATTAAATGTGGTTTATTGTGTTCACCGGAGGTTGGCGATGAAACAGAGTAAAGGCGAAGTTTATGGGGCCTGCCTTTATCATCCACACCGGGTGGAAGGATACCAATTGATTGGCCTACTCTTACCCGTCCTACAAGGTCCGTTCCTGAAATGTCAAATGTCACATGCCGCACAAAATTGGGGCTGCTCTCTTTTGTTACGATATAATTTTCAACCAAGGAAACTTCAACAGGGTTTTTTGGAGTGTATATGTTCAATTCTACATCAGGTACTGCAAATTCAGACATAAGCTTCAGTTCAATACTATCTTTAATATTTTTTATTTCAGAACTCCTGCCTCCGAATAACTAAAACAAGTAGATATATGGATTGTCTCGGAAAATAGAAAGTCGTTTTTGTCAGTTGTCAGTTGTTGACAACAACACACAACTAACCACTAACAACAAACAACTAACCAACGAATCTGATACGAATCGACAAAATCACAGCTTAAATGTTTAAGACAAGTCAGGAGTTCTGAATTTATCAGCTTTGAAAGATGTAGAAATGATATCAATTAAACAAATTCAAAAATTAAAAAAAATGGTGAATAGCGCTTTCAAATAAGGTTTTTGTATAGAAATTTTGATTTTCACGCCTTGTAAATGTTTAACTGCTTTAAAATCACTTAAATCAGATTTCCTAATGTCGTAACCACTAAATTCATTTTGAGCCTTTAACACTGTTAGCAGCAGGTCATCCCCCCACCCCCCTTCAAAGAGGAAATTTTTTTGCAGTTACCAAAATTTCTATGTAATCATTTTTACTATACTTATTTACTGGTAATGACACTTGTAACAGCAAAACACCGTACATAGCCGTGAAAAATTTATTGATTGCTGATTCTGTATCTGATAATCTGATCAAGTGATATGTCTTGTCCCTCGCGCTCCTGCAACTCTCTTACAAGTGTTGACGTTACCCCAATCTGGCGTAATCTGATCAGTTCATCAACGGTGATGTGGGCATAACCAAGATCATGCATATTACTTGTGAAAGAAGCTGTAACACCATTTCTGCGCAGACGGATAAAATCATCGATATCCAGTTCATAGCCAAGTTCCAGCATCATCGCCATAAATGTAGCAGAAGCATCTGCCTGCCGTAATCTCACGGCATCTTCAAGGGTTAAATCCGTATAACCAAGTTCCCGAACAGAGGCAATATATGTAGCTGTAACGCCATTACGTCTGAGTTCTGCGAGTTCCTCATGAATTAACCCTGTATAACCCATTTCAGCCATCATGATGTTCATCCTTTGAAGAAGATCTTCATCCGGCTGGCTTACTATCTGTGAAATGGTTTGAAACGGGTTCGTTATCTCAAATTTTATATTATTCGCTGCATAAAAAAGAAAAGTAACCAAAAAAGCGCCAAACAGAACATAACGAAGGAAACCGTCTCCCTTTGAACCCGAACTGTTCGGGTTTTTTTCCAGATAATCTGATCCTGGCTCATCCTCAAGATCATTCAGACTGTTTTTCAGATTTTTAAATTTACTTCCCATAATCTCCTTTACCGGATAGTGAATTGTTCAGAGGAAATTGCATAATGCTGTCAAAAAATTGTATTGATTCCGGCATCGTATGGCTTGCCATCAGAATAATTGAACCATTTCTTTTGCTGTTACGTAATAAATCGAGTGTTGTTTCACGGGTTTCTATATCCAGCCCGCGTAAAGGTTCATCTAAAATCAGTATATCAGGACTCGCAATAAATGCAGCAGCTATTTGTGCTTTCTTTTTCATACCCGTGGAATACGTTCCAATCGGATCATTTCTTTCTTCCAATAACTGAAATTTATTAAAAAAATCATCAATATCATCTTGCGATTTTTCTGTCCACAATTTTCTGCTTCTTAAAATCCATTCGAGCAGTTCTGCTGCCGAAAGATGAAGGGGCAGGCTCTCTTCATCATGAACCAGCCCCACATGTTTTAAATATTGGTAGGGGGATTTATGAATATCAATATCGCCATATGTAACTGTACCTGAAGTGGGAAAAGATGTAACGGAAAGAAGCCTCAAAAAAGTTGTTTTTCCTGAACCATTCGGCCCCACTAATCCAACGATTTCCCCGGGATTAAAAGTCATAGTTACATTCTTAAATATCACCTTGCCGGCTTTGTATTGTTTTGTAAGATTATCTGTTTTCAGAGAATTATTTTTCATAGATACTTTCGATATTTGAATACTTTCGCATAGTAATGATTATAGCCGTAATCATGTGAATCAACAGATAGAGGAATACAAACCAGAGCTGAAGGCTAAAATCCGGCGCGCCGAAAAAGAGATACATTACATTACAACTTAATAAAAGCGGCAGTATCCACCGCAGTTGAACCCAAAACCTTGAAAGGATCCAAACAGACGGACGGGCAAGCAGTTGCTGCCACCAATGTGGTATTATGGATTTATCGGTAGTTGGTAAAAGAAATATGGCATGAGCAATAATAAATAAAATCCAGGCTCCGGTCATTACATTTTCTCCCGGCCGCTGATAAGCTGTAATCCAGATAATCAAATGGCCAATTGCTATAATCCTGCCGGTTGGAAGTTTGCGGTCGAGCTGGATAATCAAGCCCCACACATGCATCCGGATAGCCGGGGGAACCCACCAGAGATGATCAACAGCTACCGGCTGCATTTGTTCATCCCCTTTGATATCGGTGCCAAAAAATTCCCTGTAAAATGCATTTGTTGCATAAAAATGCACATCAGCCTGCTTTCGGGTATTTCTCCAGGAATAGAACCCCGCTGTAAATATTATCAGCGCAACAATTGATTCACCCGTCAACCCAAAGAGCCCCGAGATAAAAGCACCTGTCACAACCAAAAGCATTCCCCCTCCTGTAATGATAATCGTATTGAGCAGACTTGGAATGGATCCCGGATCAAGAGGAAATTTAGCAAAATCAGCTAATTTTTTTCTGATTTTAGCTCCCTTTTCCCCCTCCTGCCACATTTGTGAGTCTCTGCCGATTTTGAAATACCGGGAAACAGACCAGAGCAATATCCCCGTAAAAAACATGGCCCCGTACGAAAAGAGCAGAAATTTTTCCAGTGGTTGATTAACAGGATTTTTTATATCAATAAAAGCCACAACAAAAAGAAGCCAAAGAACACTTAACCAGATACTTTTACACCTTTTCCACAGGTGCTTGCGAAGTTCATTTGGCGGGCTGTTTGCGAGCTGATACATCACAATATTTCTGTCGGGAAACAGAATGTACGGTATAGCAAAAGCCACAAGGCCGGAGCCGAGATAGAGCATCATGCGGATTGATAAAAGCCTCTCATCTACTCCGGCATCACCGGCCATGAAATACCCGATGAGTGCAATCAGGATGATCACAAACAGTTGTATGATAATATTTCTCCGGTTAGTTTGTTTTAGAGCTGGCACAGCTTATATAATATTCTTATGTGTTCGGGCGTGATAATATACGGTTGCTGTGACAAAAAACCTGACAGGAACTCTTCAAAAGATTTTGGATTAGAGTATATTGCAGTCCCCAATTAACCACAGAATCAATACTCAAAAAATGCATCGGCGAATACTTCCATTTTTACTCCTTTCTCTTATTCTTTTTACTTCTCAAGCCTTTTCCCAAACGGGCTGGCCGGAACCCTACGAAAATGGTGTAGTTTCATCTGCCGATTCCTACGCTTCTGCCGCCGGAATTGAAATACTGGAAAAAGGAGGCAATGCTATTGATGCAGCTATTGCTGTACAGTTTGCACTTGCCGTAACCCTGCCAAGAGCCGGAAATATTGGCGGAGGCGGTTTTATGGTGCTTCATTTGAATGATGGCATTGTCCGTACTCTTGATTTCCGGGAAAAAGCACCTGCCAAAGCTCACAGAGATATGTATCTGGATCAATCTGGCAACTACACCCCGGAACTGAGCCGGCAGGGAGCCCTTGCGGCCGGTGTTCCCGGTACTGTCGATGGAATGCTCAGCGCCTTGGAACGATACGGTACACTCCCGCTTGAAGTGATCATGGAACCAGCCATCCTGCTGGCCAGGGATGGTTATGAACTGAATTTCAGCCATGCTGACGATCTGAACAGCAGAGCAGATCAGCTAAGTATGTTTGAATCATCAAAAAAGTATTTTGTGAAACCGGATGGCGAAAAGTGGAAAAAAGGAGATCTCTTTATTCAGGCTGATTTAGCACAAACGCTTCGCAGGATAGCGCGGTACGGCAGAGACGGATTTTATTCAGGTGTTACAGCAAATCAGATTATACAGGAGATGCGTAAATCGGGCGGGCTGATTGACCTCCGTGATTTGCGTCAATATAAAAGTGAATGGCGCGACCCGATCGTAGCTGAGTTTAAAGATAATACGTTTTACATGATGGCTCCGCCCAGCAGTGGTGGTGTTGTTTTTAAACAAATTTTACAGATGATTGAAGACCATGAACCGGAACAATTGGGTTTCAATTCTGCCGCATATATCCATCTGCTTGCTGAAGCGATGAGGCGTTCTTTTTCTGACCGTAATTACTATCTCGGTGATCCCGATCATGTGAATATTCCAATGGCCCGGCTTCTCTCTAAAGAATATGCAGAAAATCGTATGCGGAATTTTAATGCAACTTCAGTAACATCAAGCGATCAGATCGCACAGGGAGAATTTCAATCAGTTTTTGAATCATCCGAAACGACACATTTTTCGGTTATTGACAGACACGGCAATGCAGTTGCTGTAACCACTACACTGAATGGATCATTCGGAAGTTATCTGAGTGTTACCAATGCCGGATTTCTGCTTAACAATGAAATGGATGATTTTTCTGCCAAACCGGGTGAACCCAATATGTTCGGGTTGATAGGTGCCGAAGCCAATGCGATTGCACCCGGAAAACGGATGCTGAGTAGTATGAGTCCGACAATAGTCACTAAAAACGGACAAGTTAAAATGATTGCAGGAGCTGCCGGCGGGCCAAGAATCATTACGGCAACCCTGCAAACTATTTTGAATGGGATACTCTTTGATATGAATCCGCAGCAGGCAATTTCAGCCACCCGGTTTCATCATCAGTGGCTTCCTGATCTTCTCTATGTCGAGCCATTTAGTATTTCAGTGGATACCCAGAGCATTTTGAAAGAATACGGACACGAAATAAGTGAGAGATCAACCATTGGGAGGGTTCATATTATCTATGTCGGCGATGATAACCTTCGCTATGGTGCCGCCGACCCGCGCGGGGATGGAAGCGTAACCGGATACTAAAACTCTGAAAATTTCTGCATACACTTCCAAAAATTTTCAGTAAATACAACTCTTTACATTTTTCTGATTTATTGTAATTGAATATCAGGCTGAATATTGCTTACTTAAAGCATCGAAAAAACGCGAATTTATTCGCTTTTTTTTTATTACCTGATACTAAACACACTAAACCAATGACATTCCAATGAATACAGGTCTTCCTTGCAATAATCTTATCCTGAAAAAAATATCAAAGAAACTCCAGCTCACTTTATCTTTTCTTCTGATTCCAATTTGTGCACTGGCCCAAACCGAACAGGTTACCGGCCTTCATGAGAATATTCCAGGGATTCATGCTTTTACCAATGCAACTATTTACGTAACTCCGTCCCGTGTTTTAAACAATGCGACACTGGTGATC
>JBHJOO010000572.1:0-9042 GCA_050329675.1 Balneolaceae bacterium | reverse complement strand
AGACGAATTCCTGCGGCGTTGTTTTTCCTTTCATCCCCTTCTTGTTGGTGGTAATCCGTTTGATACCACTTCAATCTACGCTATGATTCATTATCTGGAGCGGGAATGGGGTGTGCATTATGCAATGGGCGGTACAGGGGCCATCGTCAAAGCTCTCGTTAATCTTATTGAAGAGCAGGGAGGAGTACTGAAACTCAATTCAGAAATCGATGAAATCCTCGTTTCAGATGGCAAAGCAACAGGCATCCGTTTAAAAAGCGGAGAAATTTATAATGCGGATGCTGTGGTATCGAATGCGGATGTTGCATTCACTTATAAGAATTTGATCCATTCAAAACACCGCCGCAAATATACCGATCGCAAAATTGAGCGAACCAAATACAGTATGTCACTTTTTGTGATTTACTTCGGAACCAAAAAACAGTATCGCGATCAGGGCCTGGCTCATCACAACATCATTCTTGGCAAACGTTACAAGGAGTTGTTGACAGACATTTTTAAAAAGAAACATCTTGCTGATGATTTTTCTCTATACCTGCACATGCCTACGATTACGGATCCGTCCATGGCTCCGGAAGGATGTGAATCATTTTACGTACTTTCACCGGTGCCTCATCTTGACAGCGGCACCGACTGGGAAAATAAAGCTAAACCCTATCGCGATGCCATTTTAAATTTTCTGGAAGAAAATTATCTGCCGGACCTGCAAAAAAATATTATAGCCGAACACTATATAGATCCGCTCCATTTTCAGAATACACTGAATAGCTTCAAGGGTTCTTCTTTTTCGGTTGAACCCATTCTCACCCAATCGGCCTGGTTTCGCCCGCGTAACAAAAGCGAGGATGTAGACGGGCTCTATTTCGTCGGGGCAGGCACACACCCCGGGGCAGGTTTGCCGGGTGTTCTTTCATCAGCAAAAATTGCGGAGGATTTGATTGGAGACGCGATTGAAACACGATAGATCAACCCGTCTGAATCGGACTGGCTTCCCGAATAACCGGTATACCTATTGGCTGTCAGCGTTCAGATATCAGTACGAATATGAATGTTGCTCATAGCCTGGTTTTCATGCCTGCCGAGTAATTTTTTGCGATCTTCGTGCCCCTCAGGCGGGCGGTTTCGACTTTACCATTAACATGTTGTTTATAAATAAAAATCCTAAAAAAATTATTAATTACCATTTTCACCTACGTTCACTTTATATACTTCAAAATTATACGTGTCTATGTTTCTGGTAAGAATAGTAGCTGATGTATTTGATTCTCTGATTATGTCCAAAATAGATATATTAGGTTCAACCGGATATGAGGCAAGCTTTTTACCATCTTTCAGGCTCCTTAACTCAAGGTGTTTTTTAACTTCCGGAATTTTTGGGTCAATTACTTCAAGCCAATAAAATAAATAAGTCTCATCAGAAAGAATTTGATTGGCTAATCCCATAGAATAAAACGTGGTTCGGTACCTGTCCGGTCTCATGATCATATGTTTTTCCCAAGGTTTTGGAAGCAGATCGTCTTCAAATTCGCGTAAAACATTTAAATCTGAGTCATAAAGTTTCATCCTGTTTGGAGCAGCAAGCGAAACCAAAAGCAGGTCTTCAAATATGCTTGCATGGACAACACTCAGTTGCATTTTTCCACTGTTATTGTGAATAAAATTATTGAAGTCAATAAATTCGCCAAGGGAATACTCTGTTTCTCCATTTATATTAATTACGTTCAGCATTTGATCTTTACCCTGATGACTCCCAAGTAAAATCATTTTTCCATTAAATTCGATCAAGTCATTTATCGGTACTAAAGTCGTAGACTGAAAGTTGATAGTTTTTTTATGTGTCCCTGTATCGGTCTCAAATAAAACAACTCTTGCATTCGGATAATCCAGCAAATATAAAGTTTTCGAATCACTACTTAAAGAAGCTCCAGCCGCATTTAAAAATTCACCCGGACCCCGGCCCTCTCCTCCAAAACTATGTTTAATCTTCCCGGCTGAATCAAAATGATGAACTTTTTTATTACCATTATCCACAAGAAAAACCTGATTGTTATTATCAAGTAAGCCAGCACCTATTTCACCTAATATTAAATCTCCTTGATTTTTTATATCAATTGAATACATCAGTTCAAGTGTAATAGTCTGCGCCAATAAAGAAGAGAAATTATTGGCTATCAAAATCAATGTGATGAGTGAAAATGTCTTTTTCATAAACATTAAAGTTTTAACTTTTGTGGCCTGTATATAATAATCTCATCTTCCAACATTGAGATTATTGCATCCTTGCCCCTTTCATCTTTCTCTATATGACACAAAAACAAAGCCACTGACTGATATGTAGTGGCTTTGTCGACCTAAAATATATTTAAAATCAACACATTTATAACAAATGATGAGATGGTATTATATTTGCCATTATTTCACCGTTACAATTTTTCAGTTTTAAAACATTATTCTCTAATGGGAAAAATAAGAACTCCTTATTAGACAATTGATAAAAACCGACATTACTCCCAAAATAAACTTTATCTGTTTTTTCCTTTCCAATAAATCCACCTTGTACAAAATTAGCTGTAATATTTTTAGGCAATCCTTCATCAAATCTGAATTTATACCCATCTATTGGAACATTCATTACATCAAAATTAAAATCCGGCGCGAATGCCTCTCCAGGTTCAGTTGAAAATTCACACTCTCCTGAACAATTACAACCGCCATCACAACCACAAGAAGTATGTCCATCTCTATTTACTAACTCAGTTTTACAAGTTAACCGTCCACTTTCTATTGAAGAAAAACAGGCCAAACATTGTGCGTTCAAATCGCTTAAAGACAAAGCAAGCATAGTTAATAATATGCTGAGAAAATATATTAAAGTTTTCATATTAATATTATTTAGTTATTAATTGCCCTAACACAATAGAGAGAGAGAGAGAGAGAGAGAGAGAGAGAGTCAAGTCGAAAGTGTAACGAATTTATAACATTTAATTACTTAACGACTAAATAAAAGAAGCGGGTGCAAAAAAGAACAAGTAATTTTTAAAAAAAATCTGCCAGGTTTTCCCGAAAACCTGGCAGATTTTAGCCAACTACTGCTTCAATTTCTCCTGCAGCGCCTCCCAGTCAGCCAGGAAGCGTTCGAGCCCGATGTCGGTAAGCGGATGCCTCAGGAGCTGTTCGATCACTTTCAGCGGCATTGTAGCCACATCGGCACCCAGGCGGGCGGCTTCGACCACATGCATCGGGTGACGAATACTTGCTGCAAGCACTTCAGTTTCGTATCCGTAGGTCTCATATATCATAACAATATCCGCGATTACACCCATGCCTTCACTTGAAATATCATCGAGCCTGCCAATAAAGGGTGATATGTACGTAGTCCCTGCCTTGGCGGCAATCAATGCCTGGGTGGGAGAAAAACAGAGTGTACAATTCGTTTTAATTCCTTCATCAGAAAGTGTCTTAATCGCTTTAATGCCGTCTTTAATGAGAGGTACTTTTACCACCACATTGTCTGCAATTGCAGCAATATTTCTTGCTTCAGCAACAATATCACCAAACGTAGTAGAGACCACTTCTGCTGAAACATCACCATCCACTATCTCACAAATTTTAGCAATGTGTCCTTCAAAATCCCTGACACCAACTTTGGCACATAAACTTGGATTTGTGGTCACACCGTCAAGCACTCCCAAATCATTTGCTTCCTGAATTTCATCAAGATCGGCTGTATCAATAAAAAATTTCATGGGTCATCAATATTTTTAAGTTTGACTTCGTTCTGAATATACAAAATGATCATTTAAAACTTCTAAATATTCAGAAACAGACTTGGTTTGATAAAAGGGTTTTACAAGAGAAGATTATTATTTTATCATGTTCCGGGAAATTCTTTTAACATTCTAACTGTTTAATTAAATTGTTAGCAAAATAGAAATAAAATCATCACAATTATGAGTAACACAGGAAAAGGACTCGTCATCGGATTACTTACAGGAGCCGTAATCGGTTCGGCCATCTCCATTTTGTATGCACCTGACAAAGGCAGAAACACCCGTGACCGGTTGTCATATCAATTAAGCAAATATATTGACGATTTGAATGATATAATTGCCGAATTGAAAAAAGAAAAAAGAAATCTGGCATCAGATGCCAAGCAAAAAGGAGATAAAGTAATTCAGGATGCCAAGCATCGGGCCGACGATCTTATCAAAGAAGCTGAAAACCTTCTTTCAAATATTGAGAAGAATAAATAAAACAGACAGGTATTAAATAAAAAACCCCGGCAAGCCGGGGTTTTCAGTGTTATTCTTCATTTTCTTCGGTGTCCGGTTTATCGGCTCCCAAAGATTCAAATACTTTTTGCACTTCCTCATCGCCCTCTTCCATCTCCACTCTGGAACCGACAATAAGCTCATCATACATTCGCAATCCGGTACCGGCAGGAACTTTGTGGCCTACAACCACATTTTCTTTGAGGCCACGCAAATGATCCCGTTTGGCTTCAATCGATGCCTGTGTAAGAACTTTGGTAGTTTCCTGGAATGAAGCAGCTGATAACCAGCTTTCCGTTGAAAGGGCAGCCCGGGTAATCCCAAGCAGAATCGGTTTTGAAATAGCCGGTTCAGCTTCGCGTGTCTGCAGCTCATCCTTACCTTCTTTTATGAGCTGGTTATTAATATCACGAACAGCCCGTCGGTCAAGAATCTTTCCAAGATTCAAATCACTTCCACCCGGATCAGTAACTACAAATTTACCAATCAACTGGTCATTGCTGTTATTCAGTTCAAACCGGTCAACTTTATCGCCTTCAAGGTACATGGTATCTCCGGGATCCGTAACTTCAACTTTCTGCATCATTGTGCGAACAATCGCTTCGATATGCTTATCGTTGATTTTTACACCCTGAAGCCTGTACACCTCCTGAATTTCATTCACAAGATAAGATTGCACGGCAAACGGACCGAGTATATTCAAAATATCCTGAGCCGGTATCGTGCCATCCGAAAGAGGCTGGCCTGCTTTCACAAAATCATTTTCCTGAACAAGAATATGCTTTGAAAGGGGTATGAGATATTTCTTCTCATCCTGGCCGTCTTTGCTTTCAACAATAACTTCCTGTGAACCGCGCTTGCGGCCACCCATTTTTACGATACCATCGATCTCAGAAACAGAAGCCGGATCGCTTGGCGACCGTGCTTCGAATAACTCCGTAACCCTTGGCAAACCTGCTGTAATATCCTTCGATTTGGATGTCGCTCTCGGTATTTTTGCAAGAGCCTGCCCAGCCTGCACTTTTTCACCATCTTCAACCACAATATGGGTTTCGACGGGAAGAGTACTTTCTCTTATTCGATCACCTTCTCCTTTTACTACGATAGTCGGTACCAGAGAGCGGTCTTTAGTATCGATAATTACTTTTTCACGGTGACCCGTCTGGGAATCCGTATCAGCTGTATAGGTAATCTCTTCAAGGATATCTTTATATTCAATAACGCCATCAATTTCACTGAATATAAGTGCATTGTAAGGATCCCATTTACACAATGGCATTCCTTTTGGAACTTTATCGCCTTCCTCTACAAGAAGCTCTGAACCGTAAGGCACGTTATAATTGGAAAGAATTTTACCATCCTCTCCTACAAGTTTGATTTCACCGGCACGGCTAAGAACCACATTATGAACTTCTTCGCCATCATCGTACTCAACAACTCTTATATTTTCAAATTCAATCTTGCCTTCAAATTTGGCCTTATGCTGTGAATCAGCTTCCATTCGGGAGGCTGTTCCACCCACATGGAAAGTTCGGAGAGTAAGCTGGGTACCCGGCTCACCAATCGATTGTGCTGCTATTACTCCAACTGCTTCACCAACTTGTACAAGGCTATTACGCGCCATATCACGCCCGTAACATTTGGCACATACTCCGCGCTCTGTTTCGCATGTCAATACGGAACGAATTTCAACTTCATCAATAGACGTTTCGGCTATTTTTTTGGCTACTTTCTCCGTTATCATCTGATTCGATTCACAAATCAGATCATCTGTAATCGGATCATAAATATCATGAAGAGATACGCGCCCAAGCACACGATCTTCCAGGCGTTCAATAATGTCTTCATTATCTTTAAGTGCCTGCATTTTAATACCACGCAATGTGCCACAGTCAATCTCATTAATTATGATATCCTGTGACACATCTACAAGCCGGCGTGTCAGATACCCAGCATCTGCAGTTTTGAGAGCTGTATCAGCAAGGCCTTTTCGGGCACCGTGAGTTGAGATAAAGTACTCAAGAACGGTTAGACCTTCCCGAAAACTTGACAGAATTGGGTTCTCAATTACTTCGTTACCCTGTTGCAAGGAACTTTTTTGAGGTTTTGCCATCAGCCCCCTCATTCCGCCGAGCTGGCGAATCTGTTCTTTGGAGCCCCGTGCACCTGAGTCGGCCATCATAAATACAGGATTGAATCCATCCTTGTCATCGGCCAGACTCTGAAATAAAGTTTCCGATACACGGTTGGTAGTGCTGGTCCATTTGTCAATAACCTGATTATATCGCTCATTATCCGTGATAAAGCCCATTTCATAGCGTTCCTGAATTTCAGCAACTTCGGATTGCGCTTTTTCAATCAACAATCGCTTTTCATCGGGAATAATAATGTCTTCAAGGCTGAACGATAAGCCACCAATCGTGGCACGTTCAAAGCCTATTTTCTTCATATTATCAAGAAACTCAGCAGATTTAATTGTACCAGTGGCAAAATGAATTTCACCGATCAGAACCCGTAATTCTTTTTTTCCCAATGTTTTGTTGATGAATTCAATCTCATCAGGTACAATTTCATTGAAAAGAACCCGTCCGGTCGTGGTTTTTATAATTTCGTGTACAATTTCACCATCTTCATTGGTTTTCGGAATGCGAACATTGATTTTCGCATGAGTATCAATTCTGCCCTGATCAAAAGCAATGATAACTTCATCTGTTGAGGCAAATGTTTTACCTTCGCCTTTTTTCCCGTTACCCATTTTTGTAAGATAGTAAACACCCAGAACCATATCCTGTGATGGAACTGCAATCGGGCCACCGCTTGCCGGACTCAATATGTTATGAGAACCAAGCATGAGGATAGATGCTTCCAAAATGGCATCATGACTAAGCGGAAGGTGAACCGCCATCTGGTCACCATCAAAATCTGCATTAAATGCCGTACATGACAACGGATGAAGCCTGATTGCTTTTTCTTCAATTAATACCGGCTGATATGCCTGTATTCCTAGCCTGTGAAGAGTAGGTGCCCGGTTCAACATTACCGGATGGCCATCAATTACATTTTCGAGTACTTCCCAAACAACCTGGTCTCTGCGGTCAACTACTTTTTTAGCACTTTTTACCGTTTTTACATAACCGCGTTCAATCAGCCGCCGAATCACAAAAGGTTTGTATAATTCGATTGCCATTTCTTTAGGCAGGCCGCATTCATGCATTTTAAGATCGGGACCTACAACAATAACAGAACGCCCGGAATAGTCAACTCTTTTTCCTAATAGATTTTGACGGAACCTGCCGCTCTTACCTTTCAGCATATCGCTGAGCGATTTTAACGGACGATTATTATTCCGGACTGCATTTGATTTTCGTGAGTTGTCATAAAGCGAATCAACGGCTTCCTGCAGCATGCGTTTCTCATTTCTGAGAATAACATCAGGGGCTTTGATGTCGATCAATCTTTTTAAACGGTTATTTCTGATAATAACCCGCCTGTACAAATCATTGAGGTCTGATGTGGCAAACCGGCCGCCTTCAAGAGGAACCAGTGGACGTAATTCAGGGGGAATAACGGGTATTACCCGCTGTATCATCCATTCCGGCCTGTTTTCTGTATGCTGATTAGCTGCCCGGAATGATTCAATAACCTGAAGGCGCTTTAATTTCTTCTTCTTTCGCATCTGAGATGTTTCATTTTTCACCTCATCGCGCAGGCGGTAAGCCAGTTTATCAAAATCCATATTTACTAAAAGACCCTCAATAGCCTCAGCTCCGTCTTTAACAATGAATTTGTCCTCATCGTCATCGTCAAGTTCGTGATGGCCTTCAGGTAATTGATCCAGAATATCAAACTTTTCTTCTTCGGATATCAGATCACCTCTCTTGTAGCCGAGATCTCTTGCAAGCCCTGGATTCAGGACGACAAATGTCTCATAGTAAACAATTCTTTCAAGATTTTTGGATGAGAATCCTAATAGGTATGCAATTTTATTTGGCAGAGACTTAAAGAACCAGATATGGGCCACAGGCACAGTAAGAGTAATATGTCCCATTCGTTCACGGCGAACGGCTTTTCGGGTTACTTCCACACCACAACGGTCGCAGATAATCCCTTTGTATCTGATTCTCTTGTATTTGCCACAATGGCATTCATAGTCTTTTACAGGACCGAATATTTTTTCACAAAACAGGCCATCCATTTCAGGTTTAAATGTCCTGTAATTAATGGTTTCCGGGGTGAGAACCTCGCCATGCGATCTGGATAGAATAGTTTCAGCAGATGCAAGGGAAACCCCAATGTTTGAAAAGTCTTTGGTAACAGTTAATGTTTTTGTTATCGGCAAAAGAGTACCTCCGATTAGAATTTAATTATCAGGACAAACTTATTTAATCAATATGAATTTCGAGACCAAGTCCCATCAATTCACGTAGCAATACTTTGAATGACTCCGGCACATCACCTTCAGGCAGATTATCGCCTTTCACGATCGCTTCATATACTTTGGATCTGCCTTTGACGTCATCACTTTTAACAGTAAGCATCTCTTTAAGTATGCTTGATGCTCCATATGCATAGAGTGCCCAAACCTCCATTTCTCCGAGACGCTGACCACCAAATTGGGCTTTACCACCTAACGGTTGTTGTGTGATAAGAGAATATGGACCGATTGAACGGGCGTGCATCTTATCTTCAACATTATGATTCAGTTTTAACATGTAGATGTAGCCTACCGTGGTTTTTTGGTCCATTGGCTGACCGGTCCGGCCATCGTTTA
>JBHJOO010000235.1:0-2043 GCA_050329675.1 Balneolaceae bacterium | reverse complement strand
TTATAAAAATCACAGTTAACCAGGTACGCTGGAGTATAAATAACTACCATGTTTTTGCCGTTGCAAGTAATCAGACGTATCCCGAAGCAGAAAATTTAAGTAAAGCCAGAGAAAAAAATACAGTTAGTTGAGATTTAAACAGGGATAAATGCTTCTCATTACCTGATATTTTAAAAATCATTTCTTTATCTTCTCATCTGTTTTAAAGTAAATAATCAATCACCCTTTGAAAAATATCGTCGTTTTTGCTTCAGGTTCCGGTACCAATTTTCAGTCACTGATTGATGCAACAGTTTCGGGAAAAATTAAGGCCGGTATTTGTGGGTTAATTGCAGGTAAACCGGGAATTGAGGCAATTAAACGTGCAGAACGAGCCAGTATTCCGGTTCGTATTCTATCATCAAAGTCGCCTGGTTATCAAGACGAAATGTTGATTCAATTGGAAAAATGGGATCCTGATTTAATTGTACTTGCAGGTTATTTAACCAAGCTGCCTGAGATCATAGTTGAAAAATATTCCCGGAAAATAATCAATATTCATCCGTCACTTTTACCGAAATACGGTGGGCATGGTTTTTATGGCATGAGGGTTCACCGTGCCGTATTAGAGTCCGGAGATCCGGAATCAGGCTGTACCGTTCACTATGTAACTGACGAATATGATGAAGGTCCTGTAATTGCACAGAGAAAAGTACCTGTGAAGCCCGGTGATTCACCAGAAAATCTCGCCAAAAGGGTGCTTGAAGAAGAACATAAATTATTACCCGAAGTTGTATCCAAAATTTTAAATATCTAATCAAAATTTTCAGTGGCTCTTAAACCTTTATCATCCCTTCCTGAAAACCCTTTAAAAATTCACAGAGCACTTCTTTCTGTTTCTGATAAAACCGGAATCACAGAGCTTGCCCGGGCACTGCATAAACAGGGCATTGAGTTAATTTCAACCGGAGGAACGGCAAACACTCTACGGGAAGCAGGCCTGCCTGTAACCGATGTAAGTGACATAACCGGGTTTCCGGAATGCCTCGATGGCAGAGTCAAAACGCTGCATCCTTATATTCATGGCGGCCTGCTTGCAAGAACCAGCTACGAGCCGGATATCAATGAAATTAATAATCTGGGCATAAAGCCAATTGAGCTTGTCGTTACTAACCTCTACCCTTTCAGTGAAATTATTTCTAAAAAAGAGGTTACGCCTGCGGCTGCAACCGAATATATCGACATTGGCGGGCCGGCAATGATCCGTGCAGCCGCCAAGAATTTTGGCCATGTTTGTGTTCTCAGTAATCCTGGACAATACAATATGATCGCAGATGAACTAAAGAATAACGGGCACATTTCATTTAAGACCCGCCGTACTTTTGCAAGGCAGGCTTTTCAGCTTACCGCTGCCTACGACACAGCCATCTGTAAGTATATGACAAATATGGATCAGCTTGATGTACCGGAACAATTTAATATATCACTTCCAAAATCAGGGGCTTTGCGTTATGGTGAAAATCCGCATCAGAAAGCTGCCGTGTACGGATATCAAGCAAATTTCATAGAGTGTTTCCATGGCAAGGAGCTCAGTTACAACAATTATCTTGATATTGATGCAGCCCTGTCGCTGATGAGTAATTTTATTTCAGGTAAACCTTCTGCTGCTATTTATAAACATACCGTTCCCTGTGGGGTTGCTTCAGCCGATAATTTGCTCCTGGCCTATAAAAAAGCTTTTTCTACCGATACATTGTCACCATTCGGTGGAATTGTTATTGTAAATCAAAAACTGGATGCTGCCACTGCGAAGGAAATTGACACCATTTTTACCGAAATTATCCTTGCTCCGGAATTTGAGCCTGCTGCTCTTCAGCAATTACAGGAAAAAAAGAACAGGCGCCTTGTACGTATTAAGCAATTTCCCCATGCTGAAAATGAAATGGAATTCAAGTCGGTTTTTGGCGGTTTACTGGCTCAACACCCCGATAATGAACCGTTAGATGAATCCGATTTTAAAATTGTAACTAAACGAAAACCTGATAATAAGGAGTATCGGGATCT
>JBHJOO010000419.1:0-3253 GCA_050329675.1 Balneolaceae bacterium | reverse complement strand
TATAGGCTCGGCACGTCGTTTTATTTGGTACTCATGATGTTTTCCAGGACATAGGCCAGCCACTGTTGCGGATTGACCTGATGAATTTTGCAGCTGGCCAGCAGCGAGTAGACCATGGCCGCACGCTGGGCGGCTTTATGTGAGCCGGCAAACAAATAATTTTTCCTGCCCAGGGCGATCGGACGAATCAGGTTTTCTACCAAATTATTGTCAATTTCCAGATGTCCGTCATACAGCCAGCCGCTTAAGGCGTCCCATCGGGCAATGCTATAGGCCATGGCCTTGCCAATCTGGCT
Organism: Balneolaceae bacterium; assembly: GCA_050329675.1. Lineage (GTDB taxonomy): Bacteria > Bacteroidota > Rhodothermia > Balneolales > Balneolaceae > CAYVBJ01. Next base: position 2,957 of record JBHJOO010000419.1, on the reverse strand, counting down.
TTTCGGCAGTACCATCTTTGCCTCGCTATGGAGCCACTTGCCAAATTCATTCAGAACCGGCAAGGACTTTTCCAGGCGGAGTTCTTTGCGCCCGGCCGGGTCAAGGCTCTGCTGGCGGGCCTTCCGCTCGATTGCATACAACTTTTGAATGTATCCCAGGGCCCGCTCTGCCCGCTCGCTGTCATTGTCCAGGGCCCGCTCAAATTCACGCCGGACATGCGCCCAGCAGGCCAGGGCCTGGAATACCTTTATCGATCACACGTTCGGGAAGATCGCCAATGTGAGGCGCGCCCTGGCCCGTCTTCGGGGCATACTTATAGCGGATGTACCGCTTGATGTAGAAACGGGCCGGGCGGATCTCCAGTTCGTCGGTCACCTCCTTTCCAATACAGACCATCCCCGAAAGATCGCCTTCGGGATGAATCTCAATCTCTTCCACAGGAAGATGATCCGGCAGGGGCACCCGGCCCTTATGGTTTTCGCGGGACTGCTTTTTGCGGACATAGGTAATCGTTTCCTGGTGGCGGAGCTCCGGCTCGCCGGTTTGCTCTTGCTGCTGCTCGAACGGAAGAGACTGTTGAGCGGGATCACCCTCAAAGCGCTCGCGCTTCTGACCAAAGAGCAGCCGCTGCAACTGGGCGATGATCTGATCTTTCCGGCGGAGCTTTTGCTGGGTTGTTTCCTTCAGATCGATCAGTTGCTGCACCTGCAATTGAGCCTTTTTTTCCACGTCGGTCAGCCGCTGGATCAGCTCGGATTTGGAGAGGTTTTGCAGGGCAGAATTCATGCATGAATATACGCAAAAACCTCCATAAAACCTACAATTGAAGCGTTTTTTGTTGGAAAAAAGAACTCTTTTTTACCGGTGATAACGAGGGGTTTGCCGGCTGCTTTTCACCTGGATTCCCTCAACCATCAGCACCAGCTCCGGCCAGCGAATCGCCGTCTGATCCCCGGCCGGCTGAGGCGGGATAAACGTGCCGGCCTCCAGGCGTTTGTAGTACAGGACAAATCCGCCCGACTCCCAGTGCAGCAGCTTCAGCAGAGTTCGGCGGCGGTTTAAAAACACAAACACCTCCCCGCCCGCCGGGTCCCGGCCCAGCTCACTGCGCACCAGGCCGGACAGCCCGTTGAAACTCTTGCGCATGTCGCAGACGCCGCGGTACAGGTGGTAGCTGTGGGAGGAACTCAGACTAAACATCAGCAGAGCCGGATCAGCGTGCTGATCAGCGTCACATCCCCGGCGGGCGCCGACAAGCGAACCCATTGGGATAGTGAATCTCCACACTGCCTTTCCTCTCGCCGTCCACCGAGACATCGACCGGCAGAAATCCCTGTCCGGTATGGTCGGTTTTATTTTTTCGGGTGATCCAGTAGGCGAAGGTGGAGACCTTCATCTGACGTTGACTGCAGAACTCTTTTCGGGACTTTCCGCTTTCCCGCCAGGCCTCTACCAGGGAAAACATTCTTTTTTCTTTTTTCGTCATAGCTTTTTTTTGCTTAAGCTATGCTCTCTACCCGCCAAGTGAAAGATGTAGTTGGTCGGGTGGATACGTTGAAATTAATGGTAAAGCAGTTCTTTATCAGATTTTGGATGGACTAACAAGAGAAGATATTGTCGTTCAAAAAAATAAATATGGTTTTGCCAGAGCAACTGCAGTAAAAATTGGCGCTTGGGATAAGAAAAACAAAAAATTCATACCCGTTAAATGGCTGCCCGATATTAATTCTCCTGTATATTTGAAACAAGCTGTTGATCATGAGCTAGATGCATTTTCGGTGGGCCATTTTCCAAAAACAAATTACAATGTTCATGTTGAGAATATAAATGAATTAGTTACACACAATACTGCTATTCTTGGAATTTTGGGTATTGGTAAGTCAATGTTATCGATCGAACTGGTTGAACGATTGATTGCAAATAAAACTAAAGTTATAGTCGTCGACCTTACGGATCAGTACGCTAATCTGTTACCTGAATTTATTGATGAAGAATGGTCTACAGAAAGTCTAAATAAAATTCAGGAAGCTGGGAAAAAAGATGCTGATCAGTTTCAAGATAGTCCCAGCGAAGGTGGAAGTGTTAACTACCTTTCAGAAGCAATAGAAAATGATATTTATGATTTCATCCATAATGAACCAACTCATCCTTTAAAAATTTATAATCCCACTCAATTTTTTGCTACCAAACAGTTAACAGACCCAAGGTCATACCAAGAAGATGGGGTATGGCACAGAGCTGCATCACTTTGGCAATTAACTCCTGTGGAGATTACAAGTATTATAACAGAATCAACACTTAAGAATCTACAAAACGAAATGAGTGACCAAGCACGTGTATGTCTTGTGTTTGAAGAGGTCCATTCATTGGTACCTGAATGGTCAAATGCTGCGGAAGAAGGAGATAAATCTGCAACTAATTAGGACAGCAAGAGCTATATTACAAGGAAGAAAATATGGAATGGGATGTTTATTAATTACCCAAAGAACGGCAAATGTTACTAAAACAATTCAAAATCAATGTAATAGCATTTTCGCAATGAGAACATTTGATGAAACGGGAAAGAATTTTCTTTCAAATTACATTGGAACTGAATACACCAACAGATTATCGTCTTTAGAGGCAAGACAGGCAGTATTTTATGGAAAAGCCTCAAGTTGTGAAAATCCTGTTTTAATCAGATTGAATGACAGAGATAAATTCATTGAATCATTCAGAGAAAAATTTCCACCACCTAAAATTGCACCTGAAAATGAGGATGTAAATTCAATTGAAGATAATTTTGAGGTCGAAAAAAGAGCTGAAGCTGATAAAGCGCAAGGTAATGAACCGCTTGATTTTGATAATTTAGAAGATGATTTACCATTCTGATTTCCTAAAAAGTTTTGGATAGTTCAAACTTTACTTGTAGACAATAAGTATCATTTATATATTGAGTCATGATTGAAGAAACCAC
>JBHJOO010000458.1:0-3611 GCA_050329675.1 Balneolaceae bacterium | reverse complement strand
GGATCTTTTCAGATCAATAGATCAGTATCTATTATTGCCCTGCATTGTCCATCACACAAACTATTATTTTATCTCCATTGCATTATTGCAATATTGTTTTTGCATTCTGTTGCACTTTTGCAATACACTTTGCGTCTCAATAAACTTTGGCAGCTCATATCATCTTTGGTATATTGTTTGCAAATAGTAAATTTTATGACTCTGATTGTTTACATAAAGTATTTTAGTATTCTTGCTCAGATCACAAAAAAAAGAAGTGAAGCGGTTGAGGTTTATAACGGGCAGACATTAAATCATATCATGGATATTCTGGTTAAAAGATATCCCGAAATGGAATTATATATTCCTTACATTCGGGCAGCCGTTAATCAGGATTATGTTACGTTGGATTATGAACCTTCCGACCAGGACGAAATTGCATTCATCACACCTGTTTCGGGAGGCTGAAATGACAGAAATTTTAAAAGATTCTTTTGGGCGTATTCATAATTACCTTCGGATATCCGTAACTGAAAAGTGCAATCTCCGATGTACCTACTGCATGCCTGAAGAGGGTATTCCACTTACACCCGATGAAAGGCTTCCAACAGTGGATGAACTGATAAAAATTGTTTCCGTTTTCAAGGAGATGGGGATTAATAAAATCAGGCTTACCGGAGGTGAACCTCTGGCCCGCAAAGAACTTCCTCAAATATTAGACCGTCTCTTCAATATGGGATTCCGGGATTTGAATATTACAACAAACGGGGTTTTTCTGGACCGGTATATCAGCCGGTTTTTACAGGTTGGTATGAAATCCGTAAATGTCAGCCTCGATACACTCGATCATCAGAAATTTGAAGCCATCACAAGAAGAGACCGTTTTGAAAAAGTCATGAAAAATATACACGCGGGTATGGAGGCCGGCCTCCGTATCAAGATTAACACTGTGCTGATGAAAAATTTTAATGAGGATGAAATCCTGCCTATGCTTCAATGGTCTGAATCCACCCCGATTCATGTGCGATTTATCGAATTTATGCCATTTTCCGGAAACAAGTGGGAGACGGATAAATTGATCACTTATCAGGATGTTCTGGACGAAGCAAATAAATATTTCCAAATTGAAAAACTGGAAGACGGTGAACACTCTACATCCAAAAGTTTTCGGGTGAAAGGCGGATTGGGTACGTTTGCCGTAATCAGTTCTATGACCGAACCATTTTGCGGCACCTGTAACCGCCTGCGATTAACCGCCGATGGTAAACTCAAAAACTGTCTTTTTTCAAACCAGGAAGCAGATCTGTTAACCGCTTTGCGTAAAGGGCACAATCTGAAAGAGCTGATACGCCTGAGTGTGAGATCAAAAAAAGCGGCACACGCCGGAATGAAAAACCTGCCGGATATGGAAAACAGAAGTATGATAGCAATCGGAGGCTGAACACACGCTGTCCCAGTCCATTTACATTTAGCCGCTGTGCTTTATTTGACTTGCAGACTCACAAACAGCGCATTAATAACTATCGGAATCAATCAATGAAAAAAGAAAAGTACATTTTTATCGATGTTTCTTCAGAGCCGCCAGACCTCAAGCGAGCATTTGATTTTGTAAAACATGACGAAGCCGGTGCGGTGAATATGTTTACCGGAACCACACGGAATCATCACGACGGGAAAACTGTAGTTGAACTTTATTATGACTGCTATCGGGAGATGGCAGTAAGTGAGCTTCGTAAAATCGCCGATAAGATGGTTGATAAATACAATCTCAAAAGAATTTATCTCGTACACAGAACCGGGCTTGTTCCGGTTGGTGAAGCTTCTGTAATACTTGCAGTCAGTGCTGCACATCGAAAAGAGGTGTTCGCCGCCACGGCCGAAGCGATGGATCTGATCAAACAGGATGTGCCGATATGGAAAAGGGAATCCTATGGGAATGAAACCGTTTGGAAAGAGGAGCTTTTTATAAAGTCTGATATCAAAAAGAAGAAATGAAAATGAGGAGTACAGTAAACGTAAACTACATTTCTGTTGGTGATGCTCTTAAAATGATAAACGAGCATAGCCGGCCCCTGCAAAAGAAGGAGAAGATCCCTGTTTCCGCTTCAATTAACCGGATTCTTTCTGATGATATCCCCGCCCGCAGAGATATTCCGGCCTTTGATAACTCTGCAATGGATGGATTTTTATTTTTAACGGATGACCTTGAAAAGGAAATCCGGACTTTCAAAATTCATGGTGAAATCAGGCCGGAACACACTCAGGCCAAAAGCCCGGAACCAAAAACCTGCACCAGAATTATGACCGGAGCACCCCTGCCGGAAGGCCGTTACACTGTTGTACCGGTAGAGCTGACAGAAGAGAGAGGCGGAGCGGTGACTGTCGTTGAAATACCGGAAAGAAATCCGGTCAGAAAACAGGGTGAGGGTTATGAAAAGGGTAAAACGGTACTTTCAAAAAACACGGTTATCAGGCCTTACGAGATGGGATTGATGATTGAGTCCGGCAACCGTGAATGTAGTGTGAAAAAAAAGATCCGTATCGCCATTCAGGTAACCGGTTCCGAAATTGACGAGGATATGAATTCAAATGGCCCTGTACTGGACGGGCTGATAAGCCGCTGGCCAGGTACGGAGGTGAAACAGTGGCCGGTTCTGGCTGACGATCCTGAACTGGTTTTACAAAGAATGTACGAGCTTGGAAAATCAGCTGATATCGTTCTTACTACCGGTGGTATTTCCATGGGGCGGCACGATTATATATCAGGTGCGATGAAGGAGCTGGGTGCAGAAGTAATTTTCAGAAAAGTTCAACAAAAACCCGGAAAACCGTTAACGGTTACCCGTCTCGATGATACACTCTATTTCCATCTTCCCGGAAACCCGGTATCAGCCATTTTTTCTGCAGAGTTTTACGTACGCAGAGCTGTCTATTCTATGCTTGGCCTTGAATTTCAAACCCTTAAAGCGATTACAGCCACCGGGCTTGAGAATCTGAGAGGCGAAAAAACACTTTTTGTGACGGGCAAAATGAAGCCGGATGAACAAAACCGGTTGGCGGTCACGAGTGACGGTGTGATGAAATCACATCTTCTGCAGCTATACCGGGATCACAACGTGTACATACAACTTGAACCGGAATCTTCTTATTCCCCGGGAGACCTGGTTGATGTTATCCCTTTTTCAACCGGACTGTTTTTATGAGTTCAGATCGAAATCTGTATATACTCTGTGGCGGACAATCCTCCAGAATGGGAAAGAATAAAGCGTTACTTCAGCCGGATGGAAAAACCATGTTAAACCGCCTGATCCAACGGGCACAGCCTTATTTCAATGAAATTGTATTGTTAAGCGGGCAAAACAATTACCCCTATGGCCTGAGGCAGCTGCCGGACGCCATTGAAAATTCGGGGCCATTAGCCGGGTTGATTGCCGCTATGAAAGATTCGCATTCCGGATTTCTGGCTCTGTTACCTGTTGACCTGCCTCTTATTTCGGATAAAACCCTTCAGCTGCTCAGTGTTCACAATCCGGTGCAAAAGGATATCTGTATAGCCAAAAGCGATGAACGTATTCAGCCATTAGCAGGAATTTATAGAAAAGAGTCAGAGCCGGAGCTTGATGTGTACCTCC
>JBHJOO010000448.1:0-3923 GCA_050329675.1 Balneolaceae bacterium | reverse complement strand
ATGGTTGGTTCCAGCATCTTTGCGTCATAATGAAGCTGCAAGGTAAAACCTTCACCTTCAAGTTTCAAAATACCATTTTTTACTTTTGGTAACTTCTTTGCGCAGGTTGCTGCTATAGCCTGTTAAGGGATAAATAATAAATACTTTTGCCAACAGATCCAGGTACCGTTCTACCGTTGCCTTGTTTAGCTGAAGACTTTTTCCCAGCTCCACGGTACTCACCTCGCTGCCCACCTGCCAGGCTAACAACTGCAAGAGTTTGAATAAGACATCTGCTCCTTTTACATTTTCCAGCATCAGGAGGTCTTTCAGCAGATAATTATTCACCATTTGTTTTAAATAGTTTTCCTGTTCGTTCGGATCATTCATATGCCATAATTCTGGGTAGCTTCCATAGATCAGCCGCTGTTCAAGGTTGCGAAGAGTCGTCAGCCTGTCTTCAATAGCCCTTAGTTCGGTTTGAGCCACAGGGTGTAATTGGTAAACTATGTTTCGCCCAACCAAAGGTTCACCCGTTCGGTACACCAAATCAAAACTGCTGCTTCCGGTTGCAATGATTGTGATGCCACTGACCCCGTCAATCATTAATTTGAGGATCTTGCCGATATTCGGTATAGCCTGCGCTTCATCAATAATGATAATCTTTTTCCCGCGGGCAAGTTGTTGATAGTTCGCAATGGTTCTCTGCTGCAGCAAATTGACGACCTGCATATCCTCTCCGTTTAGCAACAGTGTACCATCATACGTATTGGTGATATTCTCTATGATGGTTGTTTTACCGGTACGCCGGGTACCGTACAAAAGGATTACTTTTTGTTTGCCTGTTTGCGTTTCTATCTTTTTTTGTATGAAACGGGGAATATGCATCAGATTCTGCCAAATTTATAATTCAGGTTAAATAAACAACTCAATTAATGCAAATTAAAACAATGTAATAGCTTAATTTATATAAATTAGGTCATTCAATCAATTATTCAGTAATTGAGTAGTCATTTCAAACTGATGATTAGATAGTTTTGTACCATCGGCATCCCCGCGGGACAAAGCCCTCGAGTATTGTAAAACAGGATAGCCGCTTACCGGAATTTCAGGTCTGGAATTGCAAATCCAAAAAAGCACTTCTTAATAATGAACAAGACTCAACCCACGGATCCGGTATTGCTATTTGATTTCTTCGGTGAACCCCATCAAATAAAATGCACGGAACCGAACACCTGATGTTCAAATGCGGGCAACTTATTTATCAAAAAAGAATTAATATGATGGAAAAACGACGATTTTTATTTTGGCTTGATATATGCTTCTTTTAGGACTGTGGTCAGTGGTTAGTTGTTAGTTGTGGAATCAACAATAAACCACTAACCACTGACAACTATCAAATTTCAAACACATGCTAAAAAACTACATCAAAATCGCCTGGCGGAATTTGGTTCGCCAAAAAAGCAGTACCATTATCAATCTTTCAGGACTGGCCGTAGGATTTGCATGCTGCATTCTTATTGCACTTTATGCACGCGAGGAGCTTAGTTACGACCGGTTTCACGAACATGCCGACCGTATTGCCGCAGTGGGAGTAGAACATCCTCAGTTTGGAACCATGCTTTCCACACCCTACCCGTTGGTGACGGCTTTGGAAGAAGAGGTTCCCGAAGTGGAAAAAGCGACACGGCTGCAACAAATCCGAAACATGAACCTGAGTGAAAACGGACAGGATTATATCGAAATTGACGAGGCCCGGTATGCCGAACCTGATTTTTTCGAGATATTTTCATTTGAACTCATTTACGGAAATACAGATCATGTATTAAAGGCACCCGGCGAGATTGTGTTGACCCGAACAAGCAGCGAACGCCTGTTTGGCGAATCAAATTCTATCGGTAAATCGGTGTATTGGATACAACGGGATACAACAGTTATCCTTCAGGTGAGCGGAGTGGTGAAGGAACCACCGCAGAACAGTTCCATCAGCTTTCAGGCATTGATATCTATGAATACTATTGAGGAACGCTACCGTGATCCGTCATCCTGGGGAGCATTTTCTTATCAAACCTATGCGATGGTTAGCAGCCCATCCGACTTCAAAACCTTGCCTGATAGATTTCAGAAACTGGCCGAACGCCAATATGAAAATACGTCCCGTAATTTTGTTGCCTACCCGCTCTCATCGCTTCATCTCTCAGACGTCAGTCATTCAACTGGATTCACCGGAAACATCAAATATCTTTACCTGTTTGGTTCCGTTGCTGTTTTCATCCTTTTGATCGCCTGCATCAATTACATAAATCTTTCAACCGCGCGGGTATCACTTCGCTCAAAAGAAATAGGAATCCGAAAAACGGCCGGTGCAGGCAAGGGTCAATTGGCTGTGCAGTTTTTAAGTGAATCGGTACTGCTGAGTGTTGGTGCCTATGCATTGGCCCTGCTATTGGCCGAACTGGCCTTGCCGCTCTTTCGTCAGCTTTTTGGTACACATATTGACGGCAGCACAGATATGATATTCCTGTTATGGCTGGGAGTTGGAGCTGTTGCGACAGGTTTGGTGGCGGGTATTTATCCATCGCTATATTTGGCGGGAATTTCTCCTTCAACTATTTTGAGAAACAATTTGCCTGCCGCAGGTTCAGGCGTATTGCTTCGCAAAGGGTTGGTAGTCGGTCAGTTCGGTATCGCATTGATTTTGATAATGGGTGCAATGGTCATTTACGAGCAGCTGCAGTTCGCACAGACAAAAGATTTGGGATTTGATGGTGAACAGGTAGTGGTAGTACAGTTACCCAATCAACAATCCTGGCAGGCCCGTAACATCCTGCACCAACAGGTCGATTCGCACGCTGGCATCCGGGGGGTTACCGTTGCTAATGGCGCACCGGGAAGTTTTTATATTCGAGAAAGTTTTAGTTCGAAAACATTATCTCCGGAAAGCCGCACCGGGCCTGATGAGGTTATTTCCATCGCTCCGGCCGTGGTAGATTACGATTTTATTGATGTGCTGGATATCCAACTATTGGCAGGGCGTAATTTTTCTGAGCAAAACGTTTCTGACCCGGGCCGCGCTGTTATTCTGAACAAAAAAGCAGCTGAACTACTGGGGTGGTCACCCGAAGAAGCTATTGGCAAACCATTTATGTTTGATGACAGGGAAGGAGAAGTCATCGGAGTAGTGGAAAACTTTCATATTGCCTCGCTTCACCGGGAAATCGAACCCATAGTGCTACAGTTACATGAGTCAAGCAGCTGGTCCGCTGCGGGCCTTTTGCTGGCACGGTTAGATCCGGATGAAATACCGCAGAGCATGAATTTTCTGAAAGATGAGATCGCGAAATATGCCCCTAACCTGGCACTAAAATACGAATTTCTGGATGACAAATTCGATGCCATGTACCGTACCGAGCTTCGTTTGGGTCAGGTTGTAACGTTATTTACCTTTATTGCCATTTTTGTGGCTTGCCTTGGTCTATACGGTCTGGCCGCCTTTGCTGCCGAACGCCGGATCAAAGAGATTGGTATTCGCAAGGTGCTTGGGGCAACAGTAGTCAATATCGTAGCACTGCTGAACAAGGATTTTCTGAAGCTGGTACTATTAGGTTTTCTGATTGCGGTACCGGTTGCCTGGTATGCTATGAACCAATGGCTGGCGGATTTTGCCTACCGGATCGAGATAGGGGCTGGTATTTTCCTTCTGTCGGGAGCTGCGGCAGTTCTGATTGCTTTATTTACGGTTAGCTGGCAGTCAATCCGGGCGGCTACGCTGAATCCTGTTGAAAGTTTGAGAAGCGAATGATTAATAGCTGTCAGCTCTCAGCTTTCAGCCGTCAGATCAGGCGGGCTGAAAGCTAATAATATGATCCAACTCAGAAATATCGACAAATATATCGACAAGCGGTTTCAGCGCACCTTCATCCTGAAAGGCATCAACCTGGACA
>JBHJOO010000150.1:0-3734 GCA_050329675.1 Balneolaceae bacterium | reverse complement strand
CCATTTTGCGGAACTTGCGTTAACGTAAAAGTTCAAGTCGCGATTTTGTAGTTGCATCAGATTTGTACCGGGTTAGTTGTGTGTTGTTAGTGGTTTGTGGTATGTGGTATGTTGTTTGTTGTATGTAGGTGCCTAAAAACGTCAACCATATTTAGGCATCTACAACCCGACAACTGACCACAAACCACTGACAACTAACAAAAACGACACTACTGCCCATCAACAGATTCTTTTGTATTTTCTTGTCCGTCGTTTGATTGAACCTTTACTTCTTCTTTTGATTTTTCTTCTTCTCTTTTTTTGTCTTCAGGGTATTCCACTCTTTTATGGTAAACACCTACAAGAATATTAAGAAAGGAGTTTTTAATAATTTTTATTTGCTGAAAAGTCAGTGGGCAATCATTTAGCTGGTTATCGGAAATATTGTTATCAACCATTCTGTCGATCAGTGATTCAAGTTTGGAATATGTTGGATCTTTCATGGAACGTGATGCAGCCTCAATGCCATCGGCAAGCAGCATAATTCCCTGTTCTTTGGTAAAAGGCAAAGGCCCGTCATATCTGAAATCTTCTTCCTGGGGTTCCCTGTCGGTTTTTTCTTTTTTCTTTGCCTTGTCGTAAAAGAATTTAATCAATGACGTACCATGGTGCGTTTTGATAAAGTCAATGATCACTTTTGGCAGATTATGTTTCTCTGCCATTTTTACCCCGTCACTAACATGAGCTTTAATCACAAGAGCACTCATTTGGGGTTTTATCTTGTCATGGTCATTGATTCCTGTCTGATTCTCAACAAAGTAACCCGGTTTTTCCATTTTGCCGATATCGTGATACATGGCTGCCACTCTGCAAAGCAATGCATTTGCCCCAATAGCCGATGCAGCTGTTTCTGCCAGGTTTGCTACCTGAAGGCTGTGATGAAAAGTACCAGGTGCTTTATTCATCAAATCCTTCAATAATTTATGGTTGGTATCACTGAGTTCAATCAGTGTAAAATCGGTTGTAACTTTAAACATTTTTTCAAAAAGAAGAATCAGCGGATAGGTAAAAAGAATGAAGAAGGAATTGATTAAAACGAAAAAGGTATCATTTAAAAATTTTTCCCAGCCGCTGAATCGCGCAAGGGCAAAACCTCCTATTATAATAACATAAGTGATAAATACGATACCAGGTGTTGTGAAGAAAAATTGTGATCGGTTTTTGATATCACGAACGGAAAAAACTCCGAGGCTGCATGCTGTAGTTGTTGCCACCAGATACTGAAAATTATAATCATGATAGAGTGCAGTTATAATGGCAAGTGTAAAGGTAGCAAGCAGGCCAACCCTGGAATCAAAAATAATAGTGAGTATAATCGGGGCAATGGCAACAGGTACAATATAACTGTTCACTTCATCAAACGGATAGGCGACAGCACTGCCTATTGCTATGATGCTCATTGAAAGAAATACAAGCAGAAACATGGAGACGTTCTCATATATAGATCGCCTGTAGAGAAAGAGATACATGAAAAATACAAATGATGCCATTATCAGGACAATAATCTCACCACTGTAACGAAGCCAGCGTTCAAATTCAGTTGCAGTGGATGCCCTGGCAATGGTCAGGCTTTCAAGCATATTGGCTTTTTCGGTAGTTACGATATCTCCTCTGCGAATAATAACCTGCCCCTGGGCTACAGCTCCTTTTGTTGGTGAAATTTCACTGATTTTTTCCTGCAACCTCGAATTCGTATCCATTTCGTTGAAATACCAGTTAGGCACAATAATCTGATCAAAAACCTGAGATGCTACAGATGCTGTGGAGGGGATGTAAAGCCTTGAGAATCTGTCTGAGGCAAATTGAATAGCTTCCTGCAAATCAAGGACGTTTGACAGGTTTACGGTTCGTTCTGTTCTTTCCTGAAGATTCCGTATCGTAATTTCATTTTGGTTAATTTCATTTTTAGGCTGGTCGATGACACCGGTTTCCAGCAATTGTTCTACTATACCGTTAATCTGAATGCGAATGTCATTTAAAATAAACCGGGATTCAGATCGCTGATTAAATTGAATATCCGCATAATTTTCAAGTACGGTATTCCAGGAAGATTCCGAGAACCGGATATTTGACAGGTTTCTTTCCTCTATAAATCGCAAACTGTCATCTGTTGATGAAATATCGGGATTTCTTTTGGAACGCTGCCATTGCAGATATGAATCCAGAACCGGTTGTATATTTCGATATAGTGAGTCAATCCGGCTTTGAATTCTTACGTCTGCATTATTATCCACATGAAAAATAGGAGGTGTCGATTGCCTGATTTCCTCCCGTTCAGTTTCAAGTTCAGCTTCGGTTTTTTGCAAAGAAAATGTAAATGGTGCCGTCAGATCATCAGATCTCCATGGTTCACCAATTTCATAATTAGCTACCGGCTGGAAAGATGTTTGTGGCAATGCGATGATAACAATCAGCAGAAATGATATAAAGATTGCAGCCCGTGCATAGCTTCTCTTCTTCACAGCTGCTTTTTCAAGCTCTTTCTTTTTCTTATCCCCGATATTGGGTGCTCCCTTCTGCTTCTTTTGGGAGAGGCCGATTTTTTCAAGTATTCCCATAAATTCTAATCATTAACGCATTTATGAATACGATGTTGCCGGATTAAGGTGAAAGTATAGCAAGGTGTAAGGTCAGAACAAAATTCAACTATAATAATGTAAAATCCGTATATCAATTTATACTGATTCAGTTTTCTTACTGTTTTCTGTTAACTTCCGGAATTCGTCTTCACTAATAATAGTGATTCCAAGTTTTTGAGCTTTATCAAGTTTGCTGCCTGCTGATTCTCCGGCTAAAACATAATCTGTATTTTTACTTACAGATGTTACTGTACTTCCGCCATGTTTTTCAATGATTTCTGATGCTTCTTTTCTGGAAAGAGTAGGAAGTGTACCGGTTAAAACAAATTTCAGGCCTTTAAGCCGGGACGAAATGGTCTCCTTTTCTTCAACCTCGAATTGCAGTCCGGCTTGTTTCAGGCGGTTGATCAGTCGAATATGCCTTTCGTGCCGGAAAAATGCCATAACGGATTCTGCAATTTTTGGTCCAATCGAATTAAATGAAATCAATTCTTCATGGCTTGCTTTAGATAAACGATCAATATTTTTAAATGCATTGGCCAAATCTTTTGCCACTGTTTTCCCCACAAAACGAATTCCAAGCGCATAGAGTACTCTTTCAAATGGTTGTTTTTTGCTTTTTTGGATTGCATCAATAAGGTTTTGTGCACTTTTCGATGCCATTCGTTCAAGCGGGATTAATTGTTCCTTTTTAATATCATATAAATCGGCATAAGTTTGAATAATATGATTGTTTACAAGCTGATCAACAACGGCCTCTCCAAGCCCTTCAATATCCATGGCATCCCTCGATGCAAAATGGATAATTCTCTCACGAACCTGGGGCGGACATTCAGGATTTACACATCGCCATGCCACTTCACCTTCAAATTTTTCAAGTTTTTCGTTACATGCCGGACAATTTTCCGGCATTGAAAACGGTTCAGCACGATTGCTGTCATCGGGATTTACGACACTGACTACCTGTGGAATGATATCACCTGCTTTTTCAACAACAACTTTATCGCCAGGCCTAATATCTTTCCTGAGTATTTCATCTTCGTTATGGAGTGTAGCGCGTTTCACTGTGGTACCCGCCAGTTCAACGGGTTTGAGTTCAGCAACAGGTGTAATGGC
>JBHJOO010000331.1:0-4478 GCA_050329675.1 Balneolaceae bacterium | reverse complement strand
AAGATAGCTCACATGGCTGTTTTCTTCGCAGATGATAAGTGTCCGCTCAAACTGTCCTGAATCCATGTTATTAATTCGAAAATACGTTGAGAGTTCCATCGGACAGATGGTATCTTTGGGAACGTAACAGAAAGAGCCGTCAGAAAAAACCGCTGAATTGAGTGCTGCATAAAAATTATCACGTGCAGGTACAACCGATCCCATATATTTCTTTATCAATTCAGGATGTTTTTGGATGGCTTCTGAAATCGAGCAAAATATTACACCGGCTTCTGCAAGTTTTTCCTTGAATGATGTAAATATAGAAACACTATCAAAAACAGCATCAACTGCCACACCGGCAAGCATTTTTTGTTCATCAAGCGGAATTCCAAGTTTATCATACGTTTCCTTAATCTTCGGGTCAATATCATCAAGGCTTTCCACTGTCGGGCGGTCTTTGGGAGATGAGTAATATTGAACGTTATCAAAATCCGGTGATTCGTAAGTTGCGTTGAACCAGTTCGGCTCTACCATCTCTTTCCAGCCGCGATATGCTTTAAGCCGAAACTCTGTCATCCATTCAGGTTCTTTTTTCTTTTCAGATAAAAACCGGATAATATCTTCATTTATTCCTTTGGGAAAATCTTCATATTCAATATCTGTGGTGAAGCCATACTTATACTCTTCACCAATCATTGATTCAAGGGCTTTGGTCTCGCTCATATCAGGTTTTATACTTTATCGGTTTCTGTTAAACTCCTTAAACGTATCACTGATGACAATCATTCAGTTTACTATCTGTAGCTGTTTACTATTTTTATTTGGAATGAATAAATATAAGCAATCTTGCCACGATTGAAAAACGACAAAAAACTCTGAATTAGTTTGTCCGGTTATAGAAAAAATCGTGATTTAAATCACTCAAACAGTGTTTTTTAATTTTTTACCCCGTCATTTATTTCATTAATTAAAAAAAAAAATAGTACCCTGTCTTAATTCAGGTTTATACTGTTCGAAAGAACTTGAAAAAAACACTATGAACACCAATTGAAAATAATTATCCTCCTTATAATAAATAGCTATTGCCTTGCCACATTAAAGTCCCGGTTCAGGAACTGAAATATTTCGTTTGCGTTCTTTGCGAGCTTTTCCCTTGGCGGGGAAAGCAGGTGCATTCTTTTTTTTTTCAACTACACCCGGTTTTGCAACACCAAACATTTATACTTTATCAATCTTTTGACAATATTGAGGCAACACTTGCCGCATTTACAATATCCATCCAGCTGCACCCTCTTGAAAGATCCATAAATGGTTTTGATAAACCCTGAAGTATGGGGCCGGTAGCAATGGCCCCTGCAAGCCGTTCCGTGATTTTGTAAGCAATATTGGCCGCATCCAGGTTTGGAAATATAAAAACGTTTGCATCACCCTGGAGTGGAGAATCCGGTGCTTTTTTTTCTGCTATTTCCGGTACAAACGCGGCATCAAATTGCAATTCTCCATCCATAATCAGTTCCGGTGCTTTTTTTTGGGCAATTTGAAATGCTTGTTGAACCAACTCTACATTTTCATGCCTGGCACTTCCTTTTGTTGAAAAAGAAAGAAATGCGATTCTGGGCTCTGTTTCTGTTAATTTTCTGTGAGTACGGGCCGAATCAATAGCAATCACTGCAAGCTGTTTTGAATCAGGATAGGGTACAACACCACAATCGGCAAAGGTAACGATTCTGCCATCTTTCAATTCCATTAAAAAAATACTGGATACGACAGAAGATGATGGATCGATACCAACAGTGGCAATGCCTGCTCTGATGACGGATGCAGTAGTTGCAACTGAACCTGCGACAACGCCATCTGCTTTGCCGGCTGCTGTCAGAAGCCCGGCGTAGTGAAGCTGATCAGAAGCACGCTGCTGAATTTCCGCTCTTTCCATATTTTTATGAGCCAGCCGTTTATCTATAATTGAAAACAACTTCTCTTTTTCCGGTTCATTTTCCCAGTTTCGGATCTCAAGCCCGTAATTGATGTTCAGGTTCAGCCTTGTTATGTCACTAATAATTTTTTCCCTTTTGCCAATCAGAACAGGAATGCAAATTTTTTGCTGAATTAAATATTCAACAGCCTTAAGTACCCTTTCATCTGCAGTTTCCGGAAATACAATTTTCCGGTTAGAATTTTTTGCTTGATCTGTTAAAAAGTTCAAAATCTTTCTGATTTATTTTTGAATGAATTGAGTAAAATTAAAATGAAGAAACTAAATACTACAAAAGCATGATTATGGCAATCATGGTTACAAAAATACCCGCCCACTGCAACCTGGATAAAACATCTCCCCATTTTATCAATCCCAAAATGGTACCACCCATCACAGTCAATATATTAGCCACTGAATATACAACTGCACCATTCATCAGCATTAGTGCTTCAATTAAAAAGATGGCTGAATAAAGGTTTGGAATGCCAATCATGATTCCAAGAATTATCTCCAATAATTTAAAATTCCACATGTTTTTGATTGCAATAATGATAAATCCGGCAAGCATTGCAGAAATAAATATCATTCCCATAAAGATCTCCTTATCCAATACGAGCCTGAATTCACCTTCAAATATTTTGAGCGATGCATCACCAAATCCTGTAAAAAAGAAAAGTAAAATCAATAGCCATGATGCATTGTATGGTTTTCTAAAGAAACTGCGTTTATCGGGCAATAGCAGAAACAGTGCCAAAAATACCAACAACACACCCAGCCACTGAGAGATGGTTAAAACTTCAAAATACCAAAGAGTTGAAAGCAAAACCGGAATGATCAGAGAAATTCTCATAGATGCAATACTTACTCCCACTCCATTGTGAAATACAGATTTACTATAGATAAAAAAATTTGTGATATAAATTATACCAACTGCAGCAGTTAAAATGAATACTGAAACGGGTATATCTGAATTTTGAAGAGTGTTCATGCTATCTGATGCCGTAATAATAGCAAGAGATGCTGCAGCTATGTAGTTGATTGTTAAAACACGGAGAGTACTGAGTTTTTTTGTTTCGACAACATTAAGCAGGTGGGCAATAAGAACCGAGCAGGCAGAACTGAGTGCTATATAAATCCAGCCGGCCACTATTCCGTTAGATTGAAATCAAGATTTCCAAAAACCTGAACCTCCTGGGGCCTGTCTATCAGTCTTCTTGCTGTATAATCCACGTTATTCTGAATATGACTGATTAAATCAAATACATTAGTTTTTCTTTGCTGGAGTGCCTCTGCCCAATAATAGGTAAATACATGATGGCGTTTATTGTCGCCGGCTCTTCCAGCAAATAGTGCTGAAGTCTGATTTGGCCTGGAGCTAAAGATAATAACCGACATTGGCTGAATATTGAGAACATCATTTGCCAGGTTTTCCAACGCATCCGTATCACTTCTGAGAGAATTTTCATTTCTGTCTGAAATAAATTCAAGGTCAATTAATACAATCATCCTTTTTTGTTCAAGAGATGCCAGCTCCTTTAAATATAAATTTAAATTAAAAATACTTTCCCGGTTTTGAGGATCCCGATGTACCAAATTTACAATTTTTTTATCGTTCTCCTCTTCAATTTTTCCAAATCCGGTTATATAGGTCCAGACAGTATTCAGTGAATCAAATTTCATTCTATCGATTCTGTCATAAATAATTTCACTTCTTTTGCTTTCAAATTCCATAACCTGATTCGGATTCATAGAAAATCCATTGATCATATATGACTCAAAGAGCAGGATATCCCTGTTTACCCATTGTCTGTTACCCAATTGATTATCTCTGTGGTTACTCAATACAATTGCCCGGTCACCCGGATTGCGTTGCTTTAAGACCGGAATGGCATTCTCGACATCGATGTCACCAAAAGGAATATCACCAAGAGCCACAACATCGGCGCCGGGTTCGTCAGACGCAAACCGCCATTCAATACGAGTTGCGTCCGTGTGTAAATAGGTATCTGTGCCTCCAAACCGAACCCTGTGCCAATTTTGATCTTCCGATTCTAATAAGGGAAGTGCACTGCCTTCTGCAAGCTCCGTAAAAATATTTAAATCACTAAACTCAGGTGTACTCCTGAGCTGAGCAATTTGATTTTCGACCACAGCAAATGGTTTCATAAATTCATCCAGTGGAACTGTAAAAGAATAGTTCGTTTCGAGATGAACAACATAAATTTGCAAATCACCCGGATTTAAACCTGAAACATGGTATGAATTGAATATAGATTGCAGTTCAATTTCAACAGATGTACCGTTTAAGCCGATTTCCCTCTCTTTAATCAGCAGTGAATCCCGATGGGATATGCTTATTAAAAATTGCTCTCCTTCCATTATGTCTGCTTTCAGTGTATCGGGCCTTGTAACCGCGCCGCTTACCTTCATAAATTTATTTTCACCGGTTTTAATCGGATCGCCAACCGGTTTCATATTGGTAAGTGTAAGAACACTCAAAATACCACCTGTCAGATTTAAT